>ONWK01000235.1 GCA_900321505.1 uncultured Eubacteriales bacterium | reverse complement strand
TTTCTTTACGTCCTTTTTCGGATATCACTACATTAAATTGCATCTTGTCGCCGACTTTGATATGTACGACGGAGCATACCGCATTATCGTTGCCCTGATTTTCCTGATCCATCTTTTCTATGCTTTTTCCGGAGACATCTATTCCGACATTCTCCGAAGAAACTCCGTAGAAGAGGTCCGTGGAATCGTCTGGCATAACATCAAGCTTCTGGCTACGATCCTGATCGTATTGTTCTTTCTCAAGGAATCGGCAACCTATTCACGACTGATCCTGGCGATCTTCTTCGTACTGAATGTTTTCCTGATGACGTGTTTCCGTCTTATCCGGAAACATCACCTTCTCAAAACAAAATCTTCATCTGCCGTTCGGAATAGTAAGCTTCTGATCGTTTGCGATAAAGAGCACGCTGACGAACTGTTCCGCCTTTTAGAGCCCAAAGCTTATAGCGGCTATGAATTAGCCGGCACAGCGGATGCCTCTTCCTATCTGGAATACATCAAGTCCAACGTAGTCGATGAAGTTCTGGTAAGCTACTCGGATGAAAAGGTCAGGGGTCAGATCATCGAGACCCTTCTGGATGTGGGACTGACGGTACATATCGATATCGGCCAGTTCTTCGATGAGACTCCTAATTCTCGTATGAACAACATTAATGACCGCTCGGTCATTACCACAGCCATTAACCCCATGACATTCCGTCAGAAGTTCATAAAGCGCACCATCGATATTATCGGTGCCATTTTCGGACTTCTTATCACCGCTGTTCTGTTTATCTTCTTTGCCCCGATCATTCTCATCCAGAGTCCGGGGCCCATCATCTTTAAACAAAAGCGTGTGGGAAAGAACGGACGTATCTTCAACTTCTACAAATTCCGTTCCATGTATCCAGATGCAGAAGAGAGAAAAAAAGCGCTGATGTCCCAGAACAAGATGGAAGGTCTGATGTTTAAGATGGACAACGACCCCCGCATCTTCCCCTTTGGCCGTTTCCTGAGAAAGACCAGCCTGGACGAATTCCCGCAGTTCTGGAACGTGCTGAAAGGCGATATGAGCCTTGTGGGAACCAGACCTCCGACGCTGGACGAATATGAGAAATATTCTCTTTATCACGCCAGCCGTCTGTCCATTAAGCCCGGTATCACAGGACTCTGGCAGATCTCCGGCAGATCGGATATCACCAACTTTGAAGACGTCGTAAAACTAGATAGAGAATATATCCGAAACTTCTCCACCTTTGAAGACCTGCGGATCATGCTGAAGACTGTGACCGTTGTCTTTACCGGCAGAGGATCAGTATAATAACAAAAGTCTTTCGGTTGAAAACAGAATTACTCCTTTTCCTCGACATTGACACCGTTGATTTCGATGATCTTAAAATGCGTTTTCCGCTTATCTTCAGGCGGAAGCTTCATATAATCCCCATATGTCCATTTTAAGTACTCATCGGCCTTATCCATTCCATTCAATTCGATCGTCTCAAACGGATACATCTTTCCCTTGCCGTAGAACTCTGCAGGCACGATCTCTCTTGTCCGATATGCGCCCATTATATTACCGATGAATTTCGATTTATCCACGTCATTCTTCCGCAGAAGCTTATCTATTTTCACCTTCTGCTTGTATGGGGTGGTCATCTTTTCTATCGGTATTCTTTCCATGATCCAGAGGAATATGCTTTCCATCCTGCCTCTTTTTCTGTGTCTGTCAATTGAATCCTTGTAACAAAGCGACATTAGCGCGCGATGGTAAAGCACGCGGAAGAAATAGATTTTTCTCAGCAACCCGTTGTTTGGTGTGCCATCGATTGGAAAAATATCAATAGAAGCATTGGTATACCGGTTCTCATTACCGATTCTTTCCTCTTCCACTTTGGTATTTGAATCCAGAACTCGGGTAATATAGTACTGATAGTTCGGGTCTGTACGGTAATTCACGATTCGAAGATTCGATGCCAGTTCATTAGGTGCAATTTCAAGAAATGCTTCATAATCTTTTCGGGGCATTCCCAAATCAACGTCATCATCCCAGGGAATAAATCCCTTGTGACGAATCGAGCCCAACATGGTTCCACCGAGCATATAGTATGAAAATCCGTGTTTTTCACAGATCTTAATCACGGCTTTTACAATCTCCAGATCAACTTGATGAAGCAGGTCAATATTACTCGTTTTTTCTTTCATCTCCATACTCAGTATGTACACCTTTCATTTGAATCCAATTACTGATTGGACCCGATATCCAGCTTTGGGTTCAAATACATATCATTGTCCGGTATTTCTGTTAACACCGGACGCAGAATACGTTTGTTATGAA
>ONWK01000310.1 GCA_900321505.1 uncultured Eubacteriales bacterium | reverse complement strand
CATGGGGGCAAACAATTCAGCATCCAGCGGATCAAAATAAAATCTGATCCAGAGAGCAACCAACGATGCAAATACGATAATAAGGAGCCCGACAACGATCAATGCCGGCACCTTTCCCTTAAATAAACGCTTCAATATAGCCTGTTACTCCTCTCCGGTCAGATATTTCAATTCTATTCCCATTTCTTCCATACCTCCGGACAGTATCCCACCGTAGCTTTTTTCCCGTTTCGTACGATCGGCTGTTTGAGTATCCGCACTTTTCTTTGTTCCGAATATCTGGATGTTCATGCCTTTCCTCCTTCATGCATCGCTCCGGCTGTCCTTCATTTTTCAAATCCACGCACGTGTGCGCTCAACACTGCTTTTACTGACGAACTAAAAATGATATAATATGAATCACTCTTGCTATTATAACATTTTAATGTTACCTTTTACAATGAATTATAGGTTCCGTTCCACTATCAGGGGGGGGAAAACGAGAACCGCAGGCATCTGGGGGAGACTGATCTTTACTACTGAAAGGTGTTCATATGTGGATTGTAAATGTTATTCTTCTGATGATCGGAACGGTAGCAGCCGTGATGGGAATCAGTTTCTTTATACGGAACCGTGAAGCCGCCGGAAAGATAAGGCTTATCATTTTCTCCTATGGCATAAGCTCCGCCGTCTGGTGTATAGGCTACGCCCTGATAGGGATCAGTGATAATCTGGAACTCTGCGATGTGTTCCGGAAGATCGGCATCATAGGTTTTGAAACCTTCCTATTCACAGAAGTTCTTCTTGCCACGGAAATGTCCGGTGTCAGAAAAAGTATCGTGAAAATTATCCGCTGGAGCATAATCGTCGTATGCTTCATCGATTATTATTTCTTTGCCCAGAGCGGCGTTGATCTCTTTATCCGGGAGGGCAACTGGACAACCTGGGAGACAAATCCGGAATACAGCATCAATCGGCTGGTACATACGTGCTTTATAATTTACGGATTTCTGGTTCTGATCACCTTCTGGTTCATATGGAATCACAACAGCAGGGTAAAAAGACTCCGGCGCTTTCTCTTTATGGCTCTGGTTTCCAACTGTTCCCTGTTCATTTTCATGCTGCCGGATTTCTTTATGCCCATGCTTGGCCGGCGCGCCGTTTCCACCTCCGGGATCGGCGGTGCGGTCTGCGCCATAGTTATGTGGTATGGCGCCACGCAGCTGGTTTCCTTTGATATCCGAATGGGTAATATCAAGGACAAGATCTTCAATTTCATGGAGGCAGGCATCATAGTAACGGATATGGATCATAAGATCGCCATGATCAACCGTTATGCAGGCCAGCTTGCCGCAAACAAGGCTCCGGAGGAGCTTGCTCTTACCGATTTCTTCGAAATAGATGAAGCTGAGCAGGAGCAGATGTTCCGGGACGCAGATACGGATATTTACTCCGGCCGCTTCTGGGACAGGGACGGAAGCCATGCCTACTCCGTACGTGCCCAGGCCGTGGTGGATGACTACGGGGATCCCTTCTGCTACATGTGTGTATTCCTGGATGTGACAGATGAAGTGGCGACCGCAAACCGTCTTGAGATAGCCAGTCAGGCCAAAAGCCGTTTCCTGGCGCAGATGTCCCATGAGATCCGTACCCCCATCAACGCCGTGCTGGGTATGAATGAAATGATACTCCGGGAGGCAAAGGAACCGGACATCCTCGAATATGCCGAGAATATCGATTCCGCGGGAAATACCCTTCTGTCCCTGATCAACAGTATCCTTGACTTCTCCAAGATCGAGGACGGCAAAATGGATATCATCCCGGTAAGGTATGATACCGGCTCCTTCATCAATGACCTTGTGAATTCCGTACTGCAGAAAGCCGAATCCAAGGATCTGGCATTTGTTGTGAATATAGATGAAAAGCTTCCCGCAGCCATGATAGGTGATGACGTCCGCGTTGGACAGGTGATCATGAACCTGCTGACCAATGCTGTGAAATATACTGAAAAAGGTTCTGTCACCCTCAGCATAAGAGAGGATGAGCGGAATGGTGATAATATCCGTCTTGCAGTTTCCGTAAAGGATACCGGTATTGGTATCCGTAAAGAGGATATCGATAAGCTTTTTGTATCATTTGAACGTCTGGATGAAGTCAGGAATCACAATATCGAAGGCACAGGCCTTGGTATCTCCATCGTTAAGAGCCTGCTCACCATGATGGGCAGCGCACTTAAGGTAGAAAGCACTTACGGACAGGGTTCGGAATTCTCCTTTGTTGTGGAGCAGGGTATCGCAGACGCAACCCCCATCGGCGATTACGGGGAGCGGGCAAGAAGAAGCCGTCAGGAAAAGGACAGGGATGAACTTATCCGGGCGCCCCGGGCGGAAGTGCTTATCGTAGACGATAATCAGATGAATCTTAAGGTTGCAAGAAACCTTCTTAAGCTCTGCGGCATATCACCTGAACTGGTTTCCTCCGGAGAAGGTGCCATCGAATGTATGCGCAGGAAAAAGTACGATATCGTATTCCTGGATCATATGATGCCCGGAATGGACGGTATCGAAACTTTGAAGAAACTTCTGGCCGAGGAGCTTGTCCCTGCCGAAACGGCCGTTATCGCTCTTACTGCCAACGCAGTAGTTGGCTCGAGGGAAATGTATCTTCAGAACGGTTTCCGGGATTATCTGTCCAAGCCCATCGAAATGAAGGAGCTTGTGCATCTGCTTAAAGAATATCTTCCCGAAAGTGCTTTTGAAGAAGAAATCACTGACATTTCTGCTGAAACGGGTGAGGAGATCCTGGAATTCACTCCTGATGAGGATCAGGAGATCCTGGAATTCATTCCTGACGATGATAACGGAATCATGGATTTTGTTCCTCGAGATGATCATGGAATCATGGATTTCATTTCTGATAATACCGGCACAAATAGCGAAGAAGACCTTGATCCCGAAAGGCTGCAGAAACTGGGTCTCGATACAGAGACCGCGCTTTCCTACTGCGGAGGGGATAAGGCCTTCTATCTTGAGATGCTCCATGATTATGCAGCAGCCTGTGATGAAAGAGCAGCCACACTCGATAAGTATTTATCCGGGAAAAACTGGCATCAGTACAATGTACATGTACATGCCCTTAAAAGCAATCTTCGGACTATCGGTGCCACGGAGCTGTCCGAAAAGGCAAGACTTCTGGAGCTTGCTTCCGGAGAAGAGGATGAAGCATATGTAACGGAGCATCATGAGGAACTGCTTCAGGGTTGCAAACGGCTTGCGGAAGGCTTTTCAGGATCCGACGGCGTGCTGTCATAGGGCTTTTTCCAGATAGTTTTTCAGCAATACTTCCATTTCATCCTTTACCTCCTTCGGCTTTTCGATCACCGCATCGCCTCCCAGCGCGATCACCCAGCCGTAGAACTGGTTGCTGACGGCCACATCCACATTTACCGTGAAATGTTCCGCATCGACAGGTACCATATGTACATCCTTCCCGAATTGATCCACGATAACATTAGATAAACGGTTTTTGCATTTCAGGGTGACTGTCTGCTCCACTCCGTCAAACATACGGAATCTCTTCTTCGTATAGAGACTCTTGTCCTGCTGCTTAAAGGCTTCGTATCCTTTACGCTTTGCGTCCAGTATCAGTATGTCCGTCATCTTATCCACACGATAATACTTGATCTTCCCGGCTTCATCGTCGAAACCGATCATATAGTAATTCTCATCGTCCCAGCAGAGTCCCCAGGGGCTTATCTTATATGGTTTTCCATCATGGCGGTATTCCTTATTTGCGGAAATATCCCAATGAAAATACCTGAACTGCAGCATCTTTCCTTCATTCAGCGCCGTGTGGACGGTGTCTATGGCGTAATAAATACTCTCATCCATATTCTTGATCCGGCCTGCGACAAATACCTGCCGGGCCAGATGCTTCGCCTCGTGGCGGCTGGTCAGCGTCTCCAGCTTCCGGATCAGTTCTTTTGTTTTCCTGGCCGTAATAAACTTGGAGGACTGGATCGCATCCACAAGAAACTTCAGTTCTGCCACCTCAAATTCACGCACACCTGCGTGGTAACAGGTCGTACGTCCGATCCTCTCCTTCAGGATCTCGATCCCGAACTGATTCAGATCTTCGATATCCGTATAAACACTCTTTCGGTTTGCTTCTATACCATATTCATTCAGCTTTGAAATGATTTCCTGCATGGTGAGATAATTCTGATCATCAGTTTCTTCCCACATGATCTTCACCAGATAAAACAGCTTCATTTTCTGATTATTTCCACGAGCCATAACCCATCCTCCGCTCCCGGCTTTGACCGCCGGGCTTTTTTCTGATCTTGTCAAATACGCCGCTTGGACCTTTTGACCCTATCATCACATTATAATCCTGATGCATGTTTTTTTCCATAACCACATCGCAGGTTCAGACACAGCCGTATTTTTTTACTTCCGGAAAACATACCGTATTCGATTATTCTGTTTTTCATAGGTTCTCGAAACGCCTGATGGCGTTTCGGAACCTATGTGGTACTGAATAGACAATCTATGTTATAATAGCTATGAGATTGCCCGCCCGAGGGCGGGCGTTTCCCACGAGTCCCGGAAGCAGCAAGACGGTTATGTGTCTGCAAGGCAGGCACATGATCCGAACGTAGTTTGGATGTGCGGCGCAAAGTACCGCACATCTGCATAGCAGATAAAGGACGTTTAAAGAACGGACCTGCAGAGGATAGGATCTATGAAAAAGGATATCGGAAAAAAAGCTGTTATATTTACGCTGGCGCTGATGCTGTCTCTTACATCAGCCTGCAGTTCTGCAGAAAAGAACACGGTCGTTGAAAACTCTGAAAAAGCAGCCGTGCAAAAAACCGAAAAGCTGACAGATGAAACCGAGTCAGCTTCTGAGGAAATAATTTCCACAGAAACTGTTACCGTCACCGAAGAACCCACAGAGACGATCACTGAAGAACAGAAGATCCTTCCTGATGAACCGCAGCTTTCGCTCAGCGGAGATCATGGAGATGTTACGGAGGTTCAGGAAACCTCTTACTACGAGGGAGATCGATTTGTTCTTTATTTCCGGAAGGGAGCAAAGATACACGGCGATATCGCTGTACAGATTGAAAAGATCATGAATGAAGAGGAAGAGCTTCTCGGTCTCAGCTATGATGACAAGGCATATCTTGTGGCAAATCCCGAATATTTATGGGTTTTTGAGGAATTCGGTTCAGACTTCAACGGTCTGAATGCTGACTCGGAGAAGGTAAATATCATGGTAGTGCATTATGCAGATGACGGCGCCGTACAGTGGTCAGACCTGAATACCATCTTTCTTTATGATGAGGATTTTGAAGAAGAAACAAACGGCCTGAAAACCGTCTATCATGAGATGGCACATCTCCTCCGCCTGCGCCAGAGCTCGAATCTCGGTGATATCATCGAAGAAGGGATAGCTCTTTATGCAGCGGATCAGCTCTGCCGGAAGCATAATATCGCCAACTGGGATCTGATCCAGTATTATGACATCAACGGCACTATTCCGAACTATGACGCATCGGAAATTGCTCAGGATCCTGAGAAAATGTTCAGGGAGATCAATATTGCCGAACGATCCTCTGCCCAGCCGGAGTATGCCTATGGTATCCGGTTAATGTATTTTCTTACCGAAACCTATGGTACGGATATAGTAAAGAAGCTGACAGAGACCGCAGGAAAATACAACTTCGAGTATGACAACAATGACATGATAATCAAAGTGCTGAAGGAAGCTGCCTCTGAGGATGTCTTCGAACGTTTCGGCAAATGGCTTCCGGAAGGCTGGAATGCCTGGTGTGAAGGCTACAGAACCTACATGCAGCCCTTCGGCTTTGAGTAAAAAAATATTCACGTGATCGAATTGAAGGTTACGTGAATATTTTCATAAACGGAACTCCTTCCTGATATTATTCTTGCACCTATTTTTTCTGTAATCATGATAAAACCCTCCACTACAGAGTTTAGCAATTGTTTCTTTTAAGTCAACGGACTATAAGTCACATTTAGCTCTCACACAAAAAAACAAAGATCATAATCTATCGTGTAATCATTTATATGGAAATATATGCAAACAAGACCACATCATTGGTATAATAACCAAAGATGTGGTCTTGTTCTCTAACCTTCCATTATGAAAAGTAATGTCAGTATTGATAAGATTTGAATCTCTATTATATTACGATGTTTCTATTAAGTATTGTTCTCAAATATATTGTAGTAGGATACTCCAATTCTCTTTGCCTTTTCTTCTTTCATTCATCCGTTATTATGGTCAAATGCTACTTTAACATCTATTACACCAATCTCTGATTGGGCAGTCCTGACAATGTGGCACAGCCGTACAGACCTCACCAAAGCCTTCT
>ONWK01000309.1 GCA_900321505.1 uncultured Eubacteriales bacterium | reverse complement strand
CGGCCCACACGTCCGTCATCCTCACCGAAGGCCGGTGCGATATGTACGATACCGGTACCGTCGGTCATGGTTACATAGTCATCGGCTACGATATAATGCGCCTTCTTATGCTGCTTTTCAGCCTTGTCTGCCGCAGCGCTCCAGAGAGATTCATACTCCCTGCCTTCAAGATCCTTTCCGACATACTCCTCAAGGATCTCATACGCCTTACCGTCTGCAAGGGGCGCATACTTTGCATTTCCTTCCTTATCCTTCTCCTCGGGAAGTGCACCGAGGACGGTATCCAGAAGGGCCTTTGCCATAATATATGTATAACCGTCACACGCCTTCACCTTTACATAGGTTTCGGACGGATTCACGCAGAGCGCAAGGTTTGAGGGCAGAGTCCAGGGTGTGGTTGTCCATGCCAGGAAATAGTACTGCTCTTCTCCTTCTGCAACCCTGGCCCTGAAACGGACGATGGCGGAACGCTCCTTTACGGACTTATAGCCCTGAGCCACCTCGTGGGAGGAAAGCGGGGTTCCGCAGCGCGGGCAGTAGGGAACAACCTTGAAGCCCTTGTAGAGAAGACCCATATCCCATATCTTCTTCAGTGCCCACCATTCGGATTCAATATAATCATTATGGTACGTAACATAGGGATCGTCCATGTCGGCCCAGAAGCCTACCTTACCGGAAAACTGCTCCCACATTCCCTTGTACTGCCATACGGACTCTTTACATTTTTTGATGAAGGGCTCGATGCCGTAAGCCTCGATCTGCTCCTTGCCGTCGATGCCGATCTCCTTCTCAACCTCAAGCTCCACAGGAAGTCCATGGGTATCCCATCCGGCCTTACGAATGATCTTATGTCCCTTCATGGTCTGATACCTGGGTATCATATCCTTGATGACACGGGTCAGCACATGGCCGATGTGGGGCTTGCCGTTTGCAGTCGGGGGGCCGTCATAGAAGGTATATGTGGGAAGATCCTTCTTCTCCTCGATACTCTTTTCAAAAACCTGATTCTCCTTCCAGAAATTGAGAACCTTCTCCTCGTTCTCAACGAAGGCCAGCTTATTCGATACTTTGTCGTACATAGCGCATCCTTTCTGCTATCTCATTTCCGTATCTGTCCGTATCCGTTAACAGCTACACTTTTTCCATGATACAGACCTTTCAAGTATAAACTATCCTTTTCAGCGTGTCAAACTGTAAGAGTAATGAAATATAGAGGAAATTCGATCTTCTTTTGAACAATTATGCCAACTTTCTGCCTTTACAGGGCCGACCGGGCAGCCAACGGGGCAGTACGGATATAAAAATCCGGTAAATAATCCTTGACAATTTGAATTGTGTGCAATATAATTGTTAAAAATACATCAAGGAGGTCTGAAAATATGTCTGATTTTTATGAACTTAGTGTAACGGCCGCTGATGGCAGTGAAGTTTCAATGAAGGATTTTGAAGGAAAAGTTGTTATCGTTGTTAATACCGCAACCGGCTGCGGATTCACTCCGCATTATAAGGATCTGGAAGAAATGTATGAGAAATTCCATGAAAAGGGCCTGGAGATCGTGGATGTTCCCTGCAATCAGTTTGCGGGCCAGACACCCGGCACGGACGAAGAGATCCACGAATTCTGCCAGCTGAAGTACCATACTCAGTTTCCGCAGATGAAGAAATCCGATGTTAACGGAGAAAATGCGATACCTCTCTTTAAATATCTGAAATCCAAAAAGGGATTTGAAAGCTTCGGCAAGGGTCCGAAGGCCGTAGCGCTTTCCGCAATGATGAAAAAGATCGATAAGGATTATAAGAATAATCCTGAGATCAAATGGAACTTCACAAAATTCGTGATCGACCGTTCCGGAAATGTAGTAGCCCGCTTCGAACCCTCCCATTCCATGAAAGAGCTTGCAAAAGCCGTCGAAGCGCTTCTGTAACGCCCTGCCGGACGTAAGGGAGCTGTGCGGGCTCTTGACAAACCGGCAAAAATGTATTTTAATCGTGGATGCAGAAAGATTCCGCAGATATGGAGGCTTTAACCATGTTTGATAATACATTGGATAATAACGATAAGTCCGCTGAAGAGCAGGCTGTAAATGAAGAATCCACGGTGAGCGCTGCGATCCGTGCCCAGAAGGAAAAGGACGCTGCAAAAGCGGATATCCCGGAAAAATACAGGGATCTTCCGGTGGATGAGGACGGTATCCGGCAGTTCATCACAAAGGAAATGCTGATCGGTGATGTTATCGAGCTGTATCCGGAGGCAGCCAGAGTGCTTCTTTCCGTAGGCATGCACTGCATCACCTGCGGAGTAGCGATCTACGAAAGCGTTGAAGAAGCAAGCTATGTTCACGGTCTTGAACCCGACGATGTGGTAAAGGTCGTAAATGATATGCTCACCACCCAGCTGATCGAGCATCCGGGTGAAGAGGTGCATGTTTAATCTTTTGTGTGGTTATCCTGCGCTGCATACTAAGTAAAGCAAAGGGGACGGTTCCCGGCCGGTCATTCAGACCAGGCATGGGAGCCGTCCCCTTTTCATTTTAAAGACTTATCTTCTTATCCAGAAGATGCCCGGTTCCCCAGGTACAGCCTATGATTCCCAGCACATAAAAAATGTGTCTCGGTATCTTCTCGATAAATCCCCTCACCACGGCATTTCTTGCGGCGTTTGAAACCGTAGGAAGATTCAGTGTTATGAAGTAATACATAAATACTACGATTATAACAAGAAATACGGTTCCGCCTCTGCCTCCCAGCAGCTTCGAATTTTTGTATGCCATAACGGCCGAAAAGAAATACGCCATGGAGAAAAGGCACAGAACGCTGAGCATACTCGTCAGTATAACAACCACAAATGCCGCCCACAGATCATCCACAGAAACACCGAGGACATTTGCGATGGTTTCTATGATCCTTACAGGCCGTTCATATTTCTTTCTGAGCATTTCCAGATCGATATAGGCCATAAAAGCCACGATCCCCGCAGTCAGCGCAAGCTCGATCAGCGCCACCACCAGTTTGGCTATGACCACGCTGTAAGATGAGACCGGCGTAAGAAAGAGCATATATCCTGTCTTATCCTGCAGATCCCTGCGAAAACCCGTGAGTCCCTGAAGCCAGATCGTGAAATAAGCCGCGCCTGAAGCAAGCATCAGGAATACCACGCCAAGCCCTATCGTAGAGCTTTTTCCTCTGGCTATACCATAAACAAAAACCAGTTCCGCCAGAGCCAGAACACCTCCAAGCGTAGCCAGAGTCATCTTATTGCGAAGAACCTCATACTTCATGATCTTCAGCATTCTGATCACCCCCTCCCACACCTGTGTCGCCGATCATCCTGTCCTGCTGCAGTTCATTCTGATCTGCCTGTATATTTTCATTTACCGGGTCATTGCCATGCACCTGCACATTTCCCTGTATCTCCTCATAGGCCTGAGCACTTCCCTGCACCTGTGCATTAACGTATGTCTGCATACCGCCCTGCATATTCATATTTGCCTGCGGATTTCCGCCGGGCTGAGCATTCCCGGCTACCTGTGCATTCCCGTAATACTGAGTATTATCATAGGCCTGCGCATTTTCATAATTCTGTGCATTTCCGTAGCCCTGCATATTTCCATAGTACTGTGCATTTCCGTAGCCCTGCATATTCCCGTAATACTGTGCATTCTGCTGCATTCCCTGCTGCATTCCGCTTTGCATTCCCTGCTGCATTCCGGGCTGCATTCCCTGCTGCATCCCCGGGAACATTCCCTGCCCGTAAAGAAGGGCATTTCCGAAGATCTCACGGTACATATCCGTCATGGATTTACCGTATTTCGAACGGAATTCCGCCGCCGCACCCGATACTATCAGCTTTCCCTCACGGATGAAAAGCACATGGTCCGATATCTTTTCCAGATCCTCTATGAGATGACTGGATATCAGCACGGCCGTATTGGGATTAAAGCCCTGCATGATGGCCGTCAGCACCTCATCCCTGGCGATCATATCTATCCCGTTCAGCGGCTCATCCAGCATCAGGACCGCCGGATTCCTGGAAATGTTTACCGCCACCTTGAACTTGGCAAGCATACCGGTTGAAAACTCCCGCACCTTCATTTCCGGATCCAGCTGCAAAACCTGCATAAACCACTGAAATCTCTCCATGTTGAAGTCGGTAAAGAAATCCTGATAGTATTTTGCCACCTGAAGTCCGGTCATATAATTATAAAAATACGGTTCTGTCGGCATATAGGCTATAGTCTGCTTATCCTTCCAGTTCAGGGGATGGTCACCCATATATATCTGTCCCTCTGACGGTTTTACCAGCCCCGCGATCATTTTCATCAGCGTAGATTTACCGCTTCCGTTGGGCCCCAGAACCGCATAAATATGCCCCGGTGCAAAAGTGAAGCTGAAATCCTGCAGCGCATATCGTCTTCCGTATACCTTTCCAATATGGTCGCAAATGATCATAGATTTATCCCTCCGGCTGAAGACGCCTATTCAAGATACCCTTTATTGTTAAAACTATACTTTTTCCCATCTATAGTCACTGTTCTGTTTCTTACATACCATCCTGCCGTGTCAATATAATACCATCCTATCCTGTCTTTTTTCCACTTCGCCCTTGGTTTATAGGTCCATGTACCATTTGCATTGAGCCAGTATCCGTTACAATACTCACCTGCCGCCATGGATCCGTCCTTCTTCAGATAGTACCATTTTCCTTTTATCTTCTTCCATCCCTTCTGAAGAACTCCATCAACATAATAATACCATTTTCCATCTTTATTTTTCCAACCGTTCTCAGATTTATTATCATCTTTCTGTGTATCTGCGGTTGGATTGATCACAGTCTGTGACTCATCGACAGATAATGAATAAAAATCATACTGATTCTTTTTTGCGGAATATGATATCATTCCCTGATAATCTCTTGTACCATAAGACACTGCCCCCTCAGTATATGCCTTAACAATATACTTGCAGGCCGATATATCAATACTCTCCATAGGATTAAAATACACCCACAGATATTCCAGTTTCGGACAGTCTTTAACATCTATTTTTTTCAGCTGATTTTTACTACAGTACAAAAACTGAAGCCCCGTACACCCACTGACATTCAGATTTTTCATGTTATTATTACCACATGAGAAATAATACAGCTTCTCACATCCACTCACATCAATCGTCCCAATCTCATTATCATAGCATTCCACATACTTTATCTGTTTGCAATTACTCAGATCAAGCGTTTTAAGCTTATTTTTCTGACAGTACAGAGTTTCAAGCTTGGTACAGCCGCTTATATCCAATCTTGTAAGATAGTTATATGAGCATACAAGCCCCGTTAATTCCCTGTTATTGCTGAGATCCAGAGTGTTTATTTCCTGTCCGTAACAGAATAACCGCTCCAATGATGTAAATACTTCCACTCCCGCAAGGCTTTTTATGGATGGATCTTTTTTCTCCAGGATGCTGATATTCTGCACTTCAATTGTTTTTACATTTGCGATCTCCTCCGCCGAAAGTTTCCCGTCACTGTTCCGATCAAAATGTGAGCTCACATACTCCCTGAAAACCGTATCCGGAAATGTCTGAGTATTGATATCGACCGTATTACCGGCAGCGGATGCATTTAAGGACATAAAAAACAGCAGACAACCAAGCATCAGGATTCCAAGTACAGGAAAAGTTTTCTTATTTAACATTCATACCACCTCCACATTTTATTGCCGATCAGGATCACTACCTCGACACTCCGATTCCCAGAACCTCGAATTCGGTTCCTTTATCCCCTTCAGCCGGGCGAAGCTCTATGATATGCTTTGCTGCTGTATCACCCAGTATCTCGGACTTATACTCAAGATGTGCGCCCCACGAAGAGGCAACCCCCGCAAGCGAGGCTTTCTTTTCCCCGTCGATATAGAGTTCATAGCTTGCATAGATCCCCTGAGGATCCGCATTTTTCTGAAGCCATATAACTCCGACCTCCCTTGCCTCCACGGTAAAGGTTATCGTACCGGCGGAAGCTGTCTTCCAGCCGTTTTCATTGAACAGTATCTTCGTTACCTTTGCCGCTTCAAATCCCTCCGAACTGTCTGCCTTCAGCTCATCCGAATACAGGATGTCCCCGTTCATATAACGGCACCTGGTCAGTGAATCCGAAATATCCGGAACCCTGTATATCTCCGGTTCAGCGGTATTGATCTCCGACAGGACCTTTCTGTAATGCACCGTCAGAAGATGTGCTATCAGCTGATGTCCCGGATTATCGGGGTGAGTTCCGTCGGAATTCCCCACCTTGCTCCAGGGTACCAGATTCTGTGTCAGCAGCGCACTGTAACTTATGATCGGTACCTGATAACGAAATGCAGCCGGTGCATGCTTATCCGCAAAGCTGCCGTTTTTATGAGCTATCATAAGTGAAATGACTGCCGGTTCCGAAGGCGCTTCCAGCAGTGTACGGAGCAGACTGTCATAGGTTTCCTGATTCCACCCGTTCCCGTCATTCACGGCGAATTCAGCCACCACAAGGTCCGGATCCTCAGCGACCACGTCATCTGCAGCCCGGTGAACACCCACCCATGAATCCGTCGCTCCGATGCCTGCATTTACATATCGTATCTTCGCATCGGGAAATGTCTCCTCCCACCAGTCGGTGGAAAGTGCGGCAAAGCAGGACGTTGCCATGGGGCTTGCCAGACTTCCTGCGGTGATCGACCCTCCGATATATGCAATGGTGATCTCCTCTCCCTTTGCAGCACGTTCCATAACATTCATGAGCCTTGCCTTGCTGCCTTCGTTGAGTATCCCCTTTTCCAGCATTTCATCTGTTACGGTGATACCGTTTACAGCAGTGGGCTCCGCCATATTATCTATGATCTTCTGATCCACTCTCACGGTCTTCTCCTCCCCGGATTTTTCCGTCACAGTCGATGTCCCGGTATCCCTTGTTTCTTCTGCTGTATCCTTTTCCTTAAGGTTTCTTTCCCCCAGAATACCGCTCAGGAGAAGAGCCGCGACCACACCCGCCGTAAGAACTGCAAAAAATATGATTATCAAGGCAATACGCAGATTCTTTTTTCTGCCGCCGTCACTGTCTTTCATTTACGTTCCTTTCAGTTTCCAGTAAAACTCCCATGTGATTATTTTCCCATTTTTCATTAATGTTTGTCAACTACTTTGGGTGATGATATAATACAAGTCATGTACCTCACGGGAATAACGGTACAAAATACATCAGTAAAAAATGAAAGGGGAACCGGCCATGAGCAGAGCAGGTTATCTCTTCCGCGTTCTGAAAGGCGGAAGCTTCAAAAGATTCAGGGATGTAGTGATAAGGACCCATGAGAAATGCGGTCAGAACAACGTAAAGACCGTTCTCGATATGCTGTGGTGTTTCGTACGTTACGGAGCAGGCGTACACGATTATCTGATCTTCGCCTTCTACGATATGAACGGCAGACAGCGCAACACCTACATCACCCGTCTCCGTAATAAAAGAATGCTGGAAATGGTCAACGATGAGAGTAAATCCTACATTTTCAACCGTAAAGACGTTTTCAATAAGCTTTACAAGGATTTTCTCCACAGGGATTTTCTCTGCGTTGATGATATGACGCCTGAGAATTTCAGCGAATTCATGAAGGATAAGGATGTGATCTTTGCAAAGCCCTCCACAAGTGAAAGCGGCAAGGGAATCGAGAAGCTGAAAAAGGCCGATTTTGCAACGGTAGATGCCATGTATGATTACATACGCCAGCCTGAGAAGGATTTCGGCGTGCTTGAGGAGGAGATACACCAGCACCATGATCTTGCCGCCCTCTATCCCCATTCCATCAACACCTACCGCATCGTTACGCTGCTGGTGGACGGTAAGGCCCACTATGTTTACGGTGTTGCCAAGATGGGTAACGGAGGTAAATTCGTCGACAATCTCGAGAACGGCGGCCTCGGCTGCCCAATAGATCCGAAGACCGGAAAAATGTGCGGTGTGGCCCATACCTCTCCGCTGATCAATTACGACACACATCCCTATACCGGTGTTAAGCTCGTGGGCTACCAGCTTCCATACGTGCGCGAAGCAATTAAGCTCTGCCTTAAAGCAGCCCACGTAACACCTGAAGTAGGTTACGTGGGCTGGGACGTAGCCGTTACCGAGGATGGTCCCATCCTGGTAGAGGGCAACAATTATTCAGGTTATGATTTCTGGCAGCTTCCGGAATGGACGCCCAACAAGCGTGGTCTGTATCCTTACTTCCGCAAGATGATCAAGGGGTATCGGTAACAACAGGGGTTTCATACCCCTTTGTTATCATCCTGCGCTCAAATTCTTCCACCGGAAGCGGTTTATCAAAATAGAATCCCTGTGCGATATTACAGCAGTTTGTTCTGAGAAGTTCAAGCTGCTTTTCTGTTTCCACGCCTTCAACTACGCACTCAAGGCCCATATCCTGCGCCAAAGCCACTACATGCTTAAACATCACATTATTGATACTGTTGTCCTTCTCATCATCCGTCGGCAGGAAGCATTTATCAACCTTCAGCACATCCCAGGGGATCTCTCTGATCAGATTAAGTGAAGAATAACCCATACCGAAGTCATCCACCGCCGCATGAACGCCAAGCTCTCTCAGTCCGGTTACGACACGCTTCAGATCCCTGAACTGTACGTCGGTGGTTGTCTCTGTAAGTTCGATCTCTACATACTCATGGGGCACATGATATTTATCGATCACTGTCATTATATGCTCCTGCAGATCCACATCCACCAGGTGCTTTCTGGACAGGTTTACGGATATCCGTACAACATTTCTTCCCACATCCAACCATCTTCTGATATCCCTGCATACATGCTCAAGCATATAAAAATCCAGATCACAGATATCCATATTCTGCTCAAGTATCGGAATAAAGTTCATCGGCGGTACTATGCTTCCGTCCCTGAACCACCGGCACAGTGCCTCCGCACCGACGATCTCTCCCGAATGCACATCTACCTTAGGCTGGTAATATACCAGGAATTCTTCCCTCTTCAGACCTATACGGAAATCCCTCTGAACCAGTTTGGATCTCTCCCTCATGGCTCTCATGGTTTCATCATAGAAGACTATGGCGCCTTCCTCGGACTTCTTGGCCACAGCACAGCTCAGGGTTATCTTGTCCATGATATCGCCGGATGTGTGCATCACAAAGGATTCCGGTATTACATATATACCGGCTGCAGAGGATACAAATATCCTCTTTGAACTTTCCTCGTCATACGGGATCGGAATGCCGCTCAGAACCTCAAAAAACCGCTCCTTAGCTTCAGGCGGGAGAACTGCGATGAATTTATCCCCTCCCAGGCGGCTGACAATACCTTTCTCTCCGACTGCCCGTTTTACAGCCTCAAAATAATTCCACATAACCTCATCGGCGCATTCCCTGCCGACCTCCTGGTTTACAAGGGTAAAGTTATGAAGATCCATCTGGACTGCCAGATTCCCGACCAGCTTACCTTCTGCATTTCTCATTTCAAGGTATCTTGCATAGGCTCTGAAATTCGGATAACCCTTCTCATCGGTGAAGCCAAAGGTTTCCAGCGTATCCATCATCCTGCGCCGGCTCACAAAGGAAAGGATCACTCGCAGCAGAAGACCAAGCTGATCAATTTCCTCATCACTGAATTCCGCGCTCTCCTCTGCGTAAAGCGTAGCGATCAGTACTGCCTGCGTCTTACTTATCACACGTATACGATGGATTATCTTATGTGCGTGCCCATTGTCAAAATCACAGAAATAACTTCCTTCATGTTTCTGCTCCGCCGACGTATTTCTGTAGAATTCAACATCTCCTTTAGAAATGCCGTAGCACTCACATATATCATGTATAAGCTCTACATACGTCTCTCGATCAAAAAAATCCGGGTTATGGGTCACTCTGACCAAACGTTCCAGAAATTCAAGAAACCTCTGCTCCTTTCCCATCGCTGCACCCCCTCTCGGTAGTTTTTTGATGTCTGTGCACCCCCTAACAACAGCTACCGGATCAGTTATTGATATCCGTAACCTTTATATTTCTTACCTTTCTGAATACGAACGCATTTATACATGCTGCAAAGAGTCCCTCCATAAGTATGGCGGCAACCCAGCAGAGCGGCATAAATCTTCGGTCAAGCATTGCATCCGGCTGCTCGATCAGTCTTACAAGGAACAGCGAAATAGTACCTCCCAGACCTACCGCGATGACAAAACCAAGCAGCGTTGTGGTCAGCGTTTCACGTATCAGATATCCTATACCCTGCTTCATACTGAAGCCGTTAACTCTCATGATTACAAGTTCTTTTCTTCTCCTGCTCACAAAGATGTTTGTGAGATTTGCAAGAACGAAGATACTCATCAGTATAGCCAGTCCGGTAAGCAGCAGGACAACGGTATTATATGAATTCTCTATATCGACAAAATCTTCATGGAGCTTTTCATCCGTACCGATGGTGGCATCCGGAAGTATGCTCAGTATCTCCTTTTCCACCTTCGCCTGATCGGCTCCGTTCAGATGGATCAGGTAGATATTATCGACAGCCTTTTTGCCGTACAGACCTTCATAGCCATCCCTCGACATTATCATGGTCCGTCCGACATAATTATCATATACTCCCTTTACCGTGACAATATGCTCCTTAAGCTTCTGATCATATAGGATGTAGGTATCTCCCGTCTTTAGTCCCTGGGTTTCCTTCAGCCTGTTCTGGATCAGAGTCCCATTCTCCGGGAGCGTCATTTCTTCTCCTGTCTTACTGTCGACCACATGGTAGAAGGTACCTACCGATGACTGATCCAGCACAAGGATATAGGTATATTCCTGCAGCATTCCGTCACGATATATGGTTCCCATTTCCATGGCGGTTGCATAATCAGCGCCGGCCTTCTTCAGAGCCGATTCTAACTCTTCCAACTTACTGTCTTCTGTATTTTCAGGATCATAGGTGACCCTGAGATCATAATTCCATACGTCCGAAACCTGCCGTTTCACCATACCCGCAAAGGCGTATTTCAGCGTAAAGCCTACTCCGATCAGTCCGCAGCTGCAGGCAATGATAAGGGTGGTGATCACAACACGTGCCAATTCAGTTCTCATGTTGCGGACTATCAGGCGGCTGTATATTCCGCCCTTCTTATCGTCCTTCTCAACATTTCCCTTATCTTTTTTCTTCTTACCCCTGAGAGATTTCTGCTTAGTCATACCGCTCATCAGCTGAATTGCAGAAAGCTTAAGCATGTTGCTGCATGCTACGAAGGTGGCAAGAATAATTACCGCTACTACAAGTATAACACAGATTACCAATGGCAGTCCATGAAAAACGAAGCCTGGAACGCCGGTAATAAACATTTCCGTAATTCCGTACCGGAACACATCCTCAATGCCAACCGACAGGACCACTCCGAGCATAACGCCTATAATGGACGCCGAAAGTCCGAATACCAGATATTTGCTGCGGATGGCACTGTTGAAAAAGCCCAGTGACTTCATGGTTCCCGCCAGTACCCGCTGTTCATCCACAATGATGACTATAGTAGAGAATGCAACAAGCGCGCAGATTATCAGGAAAAGAACGATAAACGCGATAGATGCCATTCCTATGGTGTTGATATTTGTACGGAGATTTACATAGCCCGTGTTTGCACGGCGGTTCTGTACGGCAAAGCTGCTGTCGATAAGGTCGTCTATGTTGGCCCTTGCCTCTGCCAGCTTCTCTTCCAGCTCCTTTTCACCGTCAGCATACTTCTTTTCGCCGTCTTCAAGGGTCTTTTCACCTTTTTCAAACTCTTCTTTCTTTTCGTTAAATGTTTTCAGGCCCTCTTCATATTCTTCCTTACCCTTTTCGAGCTTCTCCTTACCTTCCTCAAGCTGTTTCAGGCCGTCATTATACTGGGCAAGTTTTTCCTCGTACTCTTTTTTTCCGGCGGCAAGCTTCGCCTCCGCCTCATCTATGGTCTGCTGTGCCTTTGCCAGCTCCGTCCTTGCCTTCTGCTCTTCGGCTGCAAGAGTCTTCTTAGCGGAATTAATGGCATTAACCGCTGCACCCGCCTTACCCGCAGCATTGAAATATGCCTTAAGCAGGTATTTCGTCATATTGCTGGAAACAGTCCCGAGATTCAGCGCCCCTGCAAGCTTGGATAACCAGTAACTGCCGGCCAGTCTGAGCATCTCCTCTATATCGGCAAGATCCCCGATAACGTATTCAACCTCCGAATCCACGCTGCTCTTTGCCTTTGCAAGCAAAGCAGTATTATCCTTCTGCTGTACGGCAGCCTCCATGGCCGGGCGGTAGTACTCGATCGCCCTGTTCTTCATGGTATAGTATCCGCTGGGAAGTCCCCCGTTACCGGTAAGCTTCGATATCTGATTTAATATGCTTTCTATCCTGTTCAGCTTCTGTGTGCCTGAAGCTGCTTCCTTTTCAGCAGCTTCAAGCTTTGCCTTTGCCTCATTAAGCTGCTGTTCACCTGCCGCTTTCTTCTCGGCGAGCTGTCTCTTGCCTTCTGCAAGCTTTTCCTCACCGCTCTTTATCTCTTCAGCGCCTTCATCCAGCTTTACCTTTCCCTCTGCCAGAAGCTGTTCCTTCTCGGGTATCTGAGCTTCTCCATCCTCCAGTTCCTTTTTTGCAAGCTCCAGCTTTGCTTCGCCTTTAAGCAGCTCGTCCCTTCCTTCTTCAAGCTTCTTTTTACCGTCATCCAGCTCTTTTCTGGCGTCCTCCAGCTTCTTTCTGCCTTCCTCCGACTCTTCGGCTATCCTGTCCTCAGCCATAGCCCGGAGCTCTTCCTCATGGGTTGCGGTAAATCCCGGGAAGAGGGCCCGTATCCTGTCTTCAACCTCAGCTATCTGTTCAAAATATTTTTCCGAATAAACATCCGTATTCTCTTTAACCTCGCAGCGGACTATGGCTCTCATATAGCCTCCGTTCAGCTGGTCGGTCACAAATGATTCATCGGAAGCCACCATGAAATCATTCTCTCTGACGAGATAAAATTCCGTATGGTTTACGATGCCCGTCACCTTAAAATCATTGCATGCCAGCAGCTTGCCCTGGTTCCCTGCCGCAAAGATACGTATACTGTCCCCGATCTTTATTCCCTTATCGTTGGCAAGGATCCTGCTCACTGCGATCTCGCCTTGCTCCTGAGGCAGATCCCCGGCTACCAGCTCAGGTATACTGATACGCTCGGTTTTACGTATAAGCTTTATCGGGGTATTATCCCCGTCAATCGTTGCAGTGGCATCAATCTGGTGATAGCCTTCAACATCAACAACGCCCTCAACCTTGCTGATCTTTTCGATCTCAGATGCCAGGATACCGGTACTGCTGATCACATCTATGTCCTTGAATTTATATATTTTGAAATAATCCTCTCCTTCAATTTTGAGAGAATCAGTATAAAATCTGCATCCCAAGAACACTGACACCGTCAGCATTACAACTATGATTATTGAGATCCACGACACCTTTTTCTTCCATATATTGCGGATCGCGTCTTTCCATTGCGTCTTTTTCATTTCATCCTCCAGGCAAAACTGTCAGATATTTTCCGATTCTCGAAACGTCTGATGACGTTTCGTAACCTTTACCTTTGTGAACGATTAAGGTGATCGTTCACAAACCCTCACTTCGTTCGGGCTGCTCCTTCGGAGCAGGGTGTGTACGGTTACGAAACGTCTGATGACGTTTCGGAACCTTTACCTTTGTGAACGATTAAGGTGATCGTTCACAAACCCTCACTTCGTTCGGGCTGCTCCTTCGGAGCAGGGTGT
>ONWK01000308.1 GCA_900321505.1 uncultured Eubacteriales bacterium | reverse complement strand
TGACAGGTACACCTGCTTGCTTTGCGCACATCATCATCGGCAGGGAATTTATGAGCGTGTTATCGTGCACTATGTCGTAATTCCCCTGCCTGAGGATCCGCCTGCATTCACGGAGATGCTGCTTCAGATGCCGGACCGCAGGAAGTGCATATACAGTACTTCCCGCCTCCTTTATTACGTCATAGTAAGGAGAAGGGATGTCCGCATATACCGCAAAATCCATATGGATGGCAGAGTGATCGATCGCCTT
Source organism: uncultured Eubacteriales bacterium (assembly GCA_900321505.1). GTDB lineage: Bacteria > Bacillota > Clostridia > Lachnospirales > Lachnospiraceae > Eubacterium_Q. The sequence goes on along the minus strand of ONWK01000308.1, from coordinate 1,801 downwards.
GAAATAATTCATGGCAAAACTGGCGACTCCGTTGGACACCCTTAGATTCGGAACCAGAATAAGTACTTTCAGCGTTGATTTCAATTTTGCTCGACCTCTCCTTGCAGTGCACGTCCCGTATCCAATTTAACAGGCCGGTGATTCACCCTTTTTTCCTCAGGCGGCAGCTGCATATAATCTCCGTACTGGATTTTGAGTATTTTCTCTGCGCATTTCGGTATTCTTATTTCCAGTTCTCCGAACCTGCATGGTCTTGCGGGCAAAATGTCCGTATACTTCGCTTCCCAGTGTCGGTATCCTCTCGAGGAAACCGTCTGTGTTTCTTCGTTCTCGTATCTGCGCAAGGCCTTATCAAGCCTGTTATACAGCCAGTCTTTCGGGACCGGTTTCAGCATGCGATGCTCCATACCCCGGGTCAGCGAAACCAGCTTCTTAATCGCGCCGCCATCCGCCGAGAAGATGTCGCCTACACTTTTGGCAACAAACAACTCCCACCAGAATCTTACTTTCATCCTGTATCCGCACCGGCTGACTTCATTGTCGGGAACGAAGTCATATGGCATGATATCTACATAAATACCATGATGCATGTCTATGTCGAGGAAATAGTCCTCGACAAACAGAGTTCCGTTTTTCCTGACCTTGGCAAAATATGCCGGCATATTCCGGTCGGTGCCGAAATGCTGAAGATAATAATCCTGTCCCAAGAGCTCCGGAGCCTTGGCGAGGAACTTTTCATAATCCCTGCGCATCATTCCAATATCGATGTCGTCATCCCATGGAATAAAGTCTCCGTGTCTGACTGCGCCCAAAGTAGTTCCGCCAACGGCAAAATACTCTATGTCGAGGAGCTCACATACGCGTATGATCTCTTTCAGTATTTCTTTTTCAATATTCTGAACAGCCTTCAGATCCTCCGGATCGTATCTCATTACTATCTGCTCCTTACTGCTATTTTAAACATGAACTCGCGCAGTTTATTCGGTGTTACCGAAGCAGCATACCGGAGAAGGACACTTTCATAATACTGTCTTGCTCCGATAAATCCGGTTTCTTTCATATACCTGAACAGGTTTTTCTGACTTTTCGCGTATTTGCGTCCGGAACGGCGCCTGTACATCTCAGAACCGGCACGCATCCACAGCAGCGGCTCCTGAATGTTGTATCCTTTTGCCCCGTTCCGTAACATTCTGATCCACAGATAATAGTCTTCGAGCAGGTAGAAATCCTTGTATCCGCCGGCAGCCTCGACCATCGACTTTTTATACATCACGCATGGATGGTTGAAAGGATTCCGCCTTCTGGCAAATGCTATGATCTCATCGTTATGCTCTGGCAGGACCCGTTTAGCTTCTATTATTTCAACCGATTCTGAGAATTCTTCGACTGTTCCGGAGCAAATGCTTATATCCGGTTGAACCTCGAAAATACGGAGCTGTTTCTCGCAGCGTTCGGGCCTGCTTATATCATCCGAGTCCATCCTGGCTACAAGTTCATTGCTGCATTTTCCGATCCCGTGATTCAACGCGTTACCGAGACCGACATTTCTTTCCAGCCTCACGACCTTAAGCGTACCCTGATGATCTGTTTCCATCTGCCGGATAACACTGTCAAGTTCTTCTGTCAGCGGTCCGTCGCAAACAAGGACAAAATCATCAGTAGGAACCGTCTGATTCCAGATGCTGTCCATAGCCATTCTAAGGTTGTCGGCTTTTTCTTTTATATACACACTCCTCAATACTGAGTACTGCATCCCCATTCCTCCTGCAATGATTATTCGTCATCCTTATGGTCACTGATA
>ONWK01000307.1 GCA_900321505.1 uncultured Eubacteriales bacterium | reverse complement strand
GGCCAGCAGTGTCTGATATTTCACCGGGCGTTGCCGCTCTACACCGTCACCGATGGTATAGGGAACCGGAAGATGTTCCTTTCCTATCCTTCCTCCCGAGAAAAATGCAGCCTTAAGACCGTCCCTCAGCTCCTGAATCTGCTTCTTATCCGCTGTGGAGCTGGTACACATGATCTTATACAAACACATACATTCCACATTTTCGCGGACAACTGCAGCCTCGATCAGCTGGCCTGTCTTCTTTGTATATGCGGCAAGTCCTTTCCTTCTCTCCGGATCACTTTCCATGAGATACAGATTTCCAATTGCCTTTTCCACATACTCTTCGCCCGTGAGTCCGCCCAGCACATTCTTTCTAAGGCTGCCGGAATTAACAATACTCCTTCCCCCGGTATATAGCTTTTCCACTGAGGCTGCAAAATCATCCCCAGGCTTTGTCATGGCGGAAAGGCCTTTTTCGCTGAGCTTCATCTGAATATCACGCATAAGGTATAACCCCGGATTATTTATGAAATCTGCAGTGCTGATGCCCAGTTTTCTGGCAGTCATTCCCACCTCCCAGAGTCCGTTCATCCGGCTGTCAGTTACCGTATCAAGACTGAATTTCGGAGGTACATTCTTATTTCCGGTCAGATTCATATCCTTCGGAACCCAGGAATCAGCCGGGAATGTATCTCTGATATAATTGAATACCTCCTCTTCATTCGCAAGGGCCTGGCTGTAACGCCTGTCCGCTTCCTTAATATCCTGCATAACCCCGTTCTCCACTGCAGCTGCAAGTTCCGTTCTGTGACGGGCGGTACGTCCGTGGGCCAAAGTACGGCTTCCGGGGGTCTCTTCAAGCATGGATCTTTCTTCCATCATTTCTATGGCATGTAATCCCGCATTCCTTAATTCATCACTGAGCGCCGGAGGGTTCCAAAGAAGATCCTGAACCGCCTCTCTTGTATTCTCCGTTACCACCTGCACTGAAGGCATGCCCGCTCCGGTTCTTTTCTTCGTAAGCAGCCCACTGAAGATTTTTGCCTCAGCATCATATCCTTCGGATCCACGGAGCATATTCTCCATACGAACTGCATTTCCCTCTGCCGGATCCTTTACTTTGCCCAGATATGCCGCTACCTTCTCCTTCGGTTCCGCCAGATGATCCGCTGCCTGCCGTAAAACCGCCAGGTCCTCTGCCGCAAATTCCGGATTCAGTTTCATAAGCTTCTGCTGATTTGCAATAATCCTGTTAAGCTGCAGCGTCATTGGATGCTTCAGTTTTTCATCAAAGCTCAGGTCCGTGGGATCTTTGATATCCGCGATATCCTCATCGATCCGGTAGGCCTTCTTATTGTCATCCCGGAACACTTTTATCAGCTCTGTAAAATAAGCCTTAAACTTCTCAGGATGTTCCACCGGAGACAGTTCATCCCTGTTTTCTTCAAATCTTGTGATTGTATCCCAATCCTTCATCCTGGCAGTATCGTTATATTCATCCCTGACCTTATCCTTCTCATGTTCAGTGAGCCTGGATTCCAGAAGCAGCCTCAGCTCTTCAAGACGTTCCTGACTTACTGCCTTATCTCTTACTGCCGCATCGCACTCTTCAGGGGAAGCTTCTTCATGATCAGCCCCGTCTCTGTTCAGGACCGCCACCGCATTTTCAAGCTTCTGCAGCTCATCATCATAGTACTGCTGCAGACGGTTCATGGAAGCGCGGATCTTCTCCGCAGCAACGTAAGGATCCTGCGAAAGCAGGGCCTCCTTCAGATCCGGCGCAGGCTTAAGGCGGTCCATCTTATATATGGCATCCTGACAATTAAGGACCTGTCCGGGTGCAGGATCCCCCGGATGAGCATTCATCCGTTCTGTCATCAGTCTTTCACAATTCCGCATATACGTACTATATTGGGGAGAAGATGTGAACTTATCACTGTTCCTCTCCCAGGCTGCCGCATAGAAATTGAATGCATCGACCTTTTTCGTAAGTTCATCCTTTTCCGCCGCTGATAGATCTTCCCCATTTTTCTCTGCGGCGTCAAGTCTTGCCTTTGCATGAAGCGACTGGTTCATCACTTCCTCAAGGCGCACAAACATCTGTATTCTTTCCTTTTCCTCGGGTGTCAGCCTTTCAAAAACCTTCTCCTTAAGCTCCGGCTTACTGTCCAGCATATCATTTAACTTCCGGATCATATGCAGTTTAAAAGCTGTCGGTTTTTTCGGATCTGAAATATCAGCAGTGGTCATTACATTTTTCAGCATATGTGACATGCCGTATGCGAGAATAGCCTCCATACGGTCCGAATTTCCGTTTTCAAATGCCTGTATTGTGGAAGCGGCCGCCTCTCTGGCAGGCTTAATGACCTGTCCCAGGAAAGCATCACCAAAATTCTCTCTGGGCATCGGATAGCGTCCGCAGATATCAGTAGTCCACATATTCGAATCACTGCGGAGCCGTTCTGCTCTGGGCAGCCATTCTTCCGGGACATTCTGGAACGGATCAGTTACCACCACATCAGGAGACATTGCCGCACAATAAGCAACCAGCGTGAAATCATTTTCCGAAAAACCGCCGGGCTGAAGCTCCTGTGCATGCTGCAGGAAATTATCTTTGGTATATATTTTTGTTCCGGGCACCATGCCTACCCAGCCCTCTGTAATTAACGGACGGGGTCCGTATATCGTTTTCAGCGCCTCAAAGGAATAGGAGTGAGGTACCAGCGGATCCTCTGCCCGCTCCGAAAGCTGCTTTTCCGAAACTACCTTACCCATCGGAATAGTGAAGCCTTTAGCTGCATAATTATGGAAATCCTGATGATACATTCCCCGCCAGCTGTCATCATCATAATTCTGCAATATTTCCTGCAATGCGGGATTTGTTTCGGTTAGCTGCCCTATCTTCCAGTTTTTATATGTTTCAAATGTATCAAGCTGCGGGTACTCTGCCCTTATCCTCAGCTTATCCTCCATATCAAGGATAAGATACGGATTTCTTGAGCTGTATGCATCATTCAGCCCATCATATTTCATGGTTGAAAGAGAAAGCGCGATCTTCGGATCAGTGCTCATACGGAGGATTTCCGCCTTAACTGCATTTTCGCCCTTATTAACAAGTTCATTCAGTCTTGCTGTCCCAAGGAAATTACGTAAGCTCATTCCTCCCACGCGGAAGAAATCCACATCCTGCATTTCGGGATGAAGCTCACGGTAGTATCTCATATTTGTTGAATTAAATGACGTCCCGTAGATCTGATCATACAGTCCGGCAGCCGCTTCCAGCTGCTCCGGGGTAAGTGTATCTATGGAAGCCATGATCCCGCCGTCTTCCCCGAGGAACATCGCCTCTCTTGCTGCCCTTGTTTCGGAAAGCCCTGTTTCAATGGCGGAGCTTTCCTCAGTCCGAAGCTCTTCCTCCGTCTTTTCCGCAATGGCGATACCGGGCTTTATTATGGTCACACCCGCTTCATTGATCTCGAAATCCATCACCATGACCCCGTCCGTCAGTGCATGACGCGCGGCTTCCATCATCATGGCCTGATATTTCGTTATTTCATCTTTGCCCTGATATTTTCTCTCAACCAGCTGGCGTATGGACTCCCCGCCTCTGAGCCTGATCAGGTCAAATTCTCCATACCCCTTTTCAAAAAGCGGAACCATATATATTCCGGACATGGACCGGTCAAACATTTGCAGATACGTAAGCTGCAGCTTCCTCTGTTCTTCCTCAGGAAGCGTAAAAAGATCATTTACCGTCCCGGTATCCGGATGCGGGCAGGAAAGAAAGCTCTGAATACCCTTTCTGAAAATATCAGTCTGCAGATTTCCTGTCAGCTCACCCTCAAATCCTTTTCTGGTATCTCTGATCCCCCGGGACATAGCTTCATCGAATTCCTGGCTCGGTTCGATATCATTCCGGTTTCCTTCCAGATAATCCCTGTATTGCTGCATCCCCTCCTCTGGAAACTGGTATCCCTTTCTTTTGGGTTTCATCAGCTCCGGATCTCCTGAAATACTAAAAAGCGCCTCGTTGGAAAAAATCAGATCAATATTCAGATCTCCAAGCTTCTTTCCGGAGTATTTCAGGAGCTGATTCCGGCTGAGCCGGAAAAACTGTGCTTTTCGATCTAATGGATGATCAGCCTTCGGGTCCTCAAGAGTCGGGAGTGCAAGCTGAAGATTACTGCACGCTATATCCAGCGGCTGCTTCAGCCTTACAAGGTTTTCCTTTCCTCCCGCGCCTGTATAGTAAGCCAGCTTAAGTTCCGGTTTTGTGATCGTTTCGGTATCCTGACCCAGGTTATATGTAAAGAGGGACAGCTTTTTTAAAAACCGGTGAGCAATGACCATGCCATTAACCGTATGGATCTGGGAATAATCCGGAAAAGTATAATCATTTATCTTTTCCAGAGCACGCCTGTGCATATCTCCCAGCTTAAAAAGATTCTCTTCCGAAGCCTTTTGGATCTTCTCTTCCGTAGTCTCTTTGCAGTATGCGTAAGTATTTATGAACTCATCAAAATAATCCGTAATTTCCTCATTGCTGAGATTCCCCAGGTTCATCACCTGTTCCAGAGAAAACCCCTTATCCGCAATAAGGAAAAGACGAAGTGCATCATCCATGGACCCCCGCCCCACCAGCCGGTACTGCATATCATTATATATACGATCCCATTCTATCTGCAGTCGGTTCCTTACTGCCTGATCAAGCTTGCTGAACAATGAGTCTTCCAAAACTATCTCTTCATTAGTAGAAAAATGTGGTCTTGGCGGCATGATACATTCCTCCTCCTATAATTAATAAGATCAATATGCGTGAATTGTTTTATCCCATTATACTCTTTTTGGTGCAACAAAAGCGCAACAAATCCCATAAAAATCCAAATGTACGTGCAGGCACCCCTGCTTGCCGGCCGTATCGCGCAAAAAGGGGACTGCCTCTTTAGTACAGACCGGCAATCCCCTTCAGGTTATCATTTTGTTTTATCTCAATTCCGTTCATCTTTGTATAAAAGATCTTGTATAATACAATGAGAAAAGGAATACCGATAATAAAAATTGTAATGATCATTTC
>ONWK01000306.1 GCA_900321505.1 uncultured Eubacteriales bacterium | reverse complement strand
GAGGCATTCTCCTCCGCTGCATCCGGAAGAAGCGCCGCGCCTCCGGAAGCTATCTGTGTCCTGAGCGCTTCTATCTGAGCGCCCAGAGATTCTATCTCCCTTTCAAGGCCCTCCTTTTCCCTTTCCACCTGCTCAACCTTCTTGTTTGCTTCCTCCACAGAAAGCTCAAGACCGGCTATCTCGGCATTTCTGGCTGAAAGCTCCTTGAGATAGGAATTTTCCTGAGCCTCGACCTCTCCCTCGGCACTGCGTTTTATACCCGGGAGAAATACCAGCAGCAAAATGAGCATACCGATCACAATTCCCGCGATCATGTATACATTTGAGAACCTTGCTATACTGGCCTCTTTAAACCTGCTCATCCGGTTGCTCCGTCTCCTGCCGGATACGGATACCGGTTCGATCTTCCTTGCAGGGCGCTGTCCCTCCGGTGTCTCAACGCCGTAATAGCTGAAAAGCTCGGCTGCCGCCTCCTCGCCCTGTTCCGCAAGCCGGAGTATGGCCTCCTCCTTTTCTCCCATTTCCCTGAGGATCCGCTGAGCCTGCACATTTGTACGGTCTATGGCAAGAACCCTGGAAAGATGCTTCTTGGCCATACCCTTCCTGTTCTTCTCAATATAGATAAGCGCCATCAGAAGGTGTCCCTTCACAAAACGGTTATTCATTGAGAGAGCCTTTTTCAGCGGGATAACTGCCAGATCGAAAGAATGCTGCTTCGCATGCTCCAAAGCCTGGTTGAACTCCCTCGCCACCTGCGAAGCGCGGTCCAGCTCCTTCGGTTTCTCCCGAAGCTCCTTCAGATACCGTACAGCCGGATTCTTTGCCGCCTGATAGTTAACGCTTATGACCCACTGGCTGAGTGCCGGTACGGTCTCGCCGATCTCGTAATAGATAAGTCCGAGAAGGTTCCTGCTCCTGATATTCATTTTATTATAGCGAAGAGACTGTTTCAGTGACTCGATGGCACCTGACAGGTCTCTTGCCTTTGCCCGCTCCAGTCCTATGTTATAATGGAATGCCGACGTATTGATCGACTTTTCCAGAAAGCGCTGGTTCAGCTTGCAGGAAGTACAATACCCGTTGGTACTGACAGGCTCTCCGCAGTATAAGCATTTTCCGCGTATTGCCATTAATCCTTCCCTCTGAGATCCGTCGTCATCTGAAGTACGATATCCGCGATATCCTTCAGATCATTCTTCAATATATCCTCCTCTGCCTGACTCACATCAAGACTGGGAGAAAAGGCTTTAATTTCCTCATCAAAATCGATCATTCGACTTTTTCACCTTTCTCTGCATCCGAAAGACCGGACGCCCGTATGTATTCCAACAGCTCACCAACCAGATACAGTGATCCCGCAGCCAGTGTAAATGTGCTGTCCTCCGCCTTATTTTCTTCATCCGCCCTCATCAGTGCAGAAACCGCTTCCTTCGGAGATCCGAACTGCATTATAACAGTCTCCGGCGGAAATATCCTGCATGCCAGAGCCTGCAGCTCCTCACGCTTCATGCTCCTGCTCCCGGAATATGGTACCAGCCACAGCTCATTCCACGGAAGTACTGCCAGTCTTTGCAGCACACCCTCCACATTTTTATCTGCGGAGGCCGCAAAGATAAGCCGGTTATAATCCTTAAGCAGATACGGCAGCGATGACTGAAGTTCATCCGCCGCCGACGGATTATGCGCTCCGTCCAGCCATATTCCCGGTGCAGCCTCTGTCAGCCTTCCCATCCACGAAAAGCCGAGAAGCATCTCCTTCTGCAGCCTTTCACGTTCCTCAGGAGAACGGTCCGCCAACAGGAATTCCGAAGCACATAACGCTGTCACTGCATTCCTGATCTGGTACCCCGCATAACATGGCAGATGAAAACGTTGATACATATCATAATCGTTTTGCAATGAAAAATCAATGCCGGATGCAGAAAATGCCACATCTGACACAATATGATTTCCGGCATTCACTATGGCTGAGACTCCCATCTCCAAAGCTTTACGCTCTATCACTTCATCAGCCGACCGGCTCCCGGTATTCATTACCAGGGGTGAATTTCCCGTGATTATCCCTGCTTTTTCAGCAGCTATCTTTTCTATGGTATTACCAAGATATTCCTCATGATCGAGGCCGATCTGTGTGATAACATAGAGCTCTGCGGGAATGGATGTCGTTGCATCCAGCCTTCCGCCCAGTCCGGTCTCAAGCACCACATGCGCAGCCTTTCTCCTTCTGAAGAAAAGCAGCGCCAGTATAAATAAAGTTTCGAAGCAGTTCAGCCGGCCCGGCTTTTTTCTGTCAACCACAGCTTTAAACTCATCATAAACCGATACAAACTCCTCATCGGTTATCTCTTCTCCGTCCACCTCCATACGCTCATTAATTCGTATCAGGTGGGGCGAGTAAAAACCGCCTGTTTTCTTTCCCGAAAGTGTGAGCAGTCCCCGGAGCATCCTTGTAACGGAACCCTTTCCGTTTGTCCCTGCCACATGAACCACATAAAGTCCCGATTCCGGGTGGTCCAGAGCTTCCAGATAATCCCGGAGCAGAGCCGCATCCCGTTCCTCTGTAAATCTGGGGATTGAAAGTATCTCCTCTGCAGCCTTTTCAGCCCTTATTTTAATATTCTTATCCACGTTGATCCCATCTTTTTTATTCATCGTAACTGTTCAGCACCCTATGACTCCGGATGCTCCGCAGCTTAACGGTTATCCACCTTCTCCGGATACATATCATGCTGTGAAAGCCGCTGCCAGGCCAGTTCCTCCCATTTCGTACCGGGTCTTCCATAGTTCGCATACGGATCGATGGATATACCTCCTCGGGGCGTAAACTTGCCCCACACCTCAATATATTTCGGGTCCATAAGCTTTATCAGATCCTTCATGATGATATTTACGCAGTCCTCATGAAAATCCCCGTGATTCCTGAAACCGAAAAGATACAGCTTCAGTGATTTTGACTCAACCATCCTTTCACCCGGAATATAGGAAATGGTAATGGACGCAAAATCCGGCTGTCCCGTTATAGGACAAAGCGAAGTAAACTCCGGACAGTTAAACTTCACAAAGTAATCATTTTCCTGATGCTTGTTAACAAATGTTTCCAGCACGTCAGGTGTATAATCCAGCGGATATTTTGTCAGCGTCTCCTTTAACAGCGAAATGCCCTGGGTTTCATCTTTGGTTCTTGACATTTTTTCCATCCTTTCCTGTAAGCTCTTATTCCATCCTGATCTCTCCCATTCCCCGGGAGAATCCGTACAGCCACACCTCGCGGACCGGAAGCCTGAGTATTCCCTCCAGTGTTTCCTTATATAACGAAAGCTGCGCACTGTACCTTCTTATCAGATCATCGGGGCTGTCCACCCTGTCTGTTTTATAGTCCATCAGTACTGCATATTCACGACCCTTTTCATCCGTTTCAAGAAAGAATCCGTCGATCACACCCTGCATGACTACCGTCTCATCAGTTTCATAGCTGAGCGCCTCCGGCCGGCCTTCCTCATCCTCCACCGGGATCTCCTGCCCAAGCCTGCTTCCCGGAAGCCCGATCAGGAACTGCTGTTCCTTATAAAGCTTTCCTTCCCGGTCCGCCCTTCTCATCCGTGCAAAAAGGCTTCCCGGCTCATCCGAATAAAAATCAGCCAGTGATCCCACCCTTATCCTTTTTCTAAGCTCCGGTGTGAAAAATGAAGTGTTCAGTTCATCCTTCAGTACATTTTCCATCTCGGCCCGGCTGTTCAGTCTTCGGAAGGGAAGGAGTTCCATAAGCTTGTGGACCGCTGTACCGTAATCCGCCGCACTGACAGCTTCTCCTGTCTTTCCGGTTCCTTCTTTTTTCTGTCCGCCGCTCTTATCCACAGGGTGTTCCTGCTCTATCCCGGCTCCCTTCCTCTCCATAGCCTCATGCTTTATCTCGGATACAGATACCTTGGTTCTGGTCTCCACAGCAGCTCTGAAGGGATAAGTGAAATCATAGGATTCCTGCAGTTTCTTACGAAGACCGTCAAGCTCCTCCGTAAGCTCCCCCTCATTATTTTCAATGACAGGCTTCAGCTCAGTCTCAGCAGCATCCGGCATAAGCTCATCCATGCCCCGGATACTGATTCTAACATACTTTTCTGCTTCTTTTCCATTTTTTCTTATCACTTTCAGTATAAAATCCAGATCCGAATCAGAATCCGTAAGTTCCGAATAAGAAAGGTTTCCGTCTCCATCAACCGGACTGAGGCTTTCATATGCATCCTTTCTTACTCCGGTCATTATCAGCCTGTCCTTTGCCCTGGTCATTCCCACATAAAGCAGTCTCAGCTCTTCATGTACCGATTCAAGGTATTCCAGCCTGTTTACCGCATCCCTGCAGATCCCCTTCGACGACTGGATATATCCCCTTCCGATCCTGCGTACATGATTTGGAGCGATGCCGTATCTCGCGCTTACCGCAACCGGCTTTTTCTGATCCATCGTATTATATTTCCTGCCTAATCCCGCAAGGAATACAACAGGATATTCAAGTCCCTTTGAACTGTGGATGGTACAGATATGAACACTGTTGCTTCCCTCGGAAAAACCGCCCGATGCCCCGAAATCAGCCTCATGTATCCTGCATTTTTCTATATATCTCAGGAAGGCGAAAAGCCCGTGGTTCCCTGCCTTTTCAAAATCCTCCGCCTTCGCCATGAGACGCATAAGGTTGCTCTGTCTTTTTCCTCCCCGGGGCAATGATGCCGCATACAACAGATACTCCGTGTCGGTAAGTATCCTGTCAATAAGCTGAGCTATGGAAAGATAAAGGGCTTCCTTTTTCCACCCGGCGATCATGCCGTGAAGACTTATCAGCTTTTCCTCCGCCTTTCCTTCTTTTATAAGCCTTTCCGCGGTATCGTATAAGGCCTCGCCCCTATAAGCTCTCTGCATTGCAAGCCTTGTCAGTTCCTCATCGGTAAAGCCTCCGATGACCGAATGCAGCACTGCCGCATATGGGATATCCTGTCTGGCGTTATCTATGATCTGCAGCACCGACAGTATCACCAGAACCTCCTCCGCATCAAAATAAGCCTTCGGGTCTTCAAGCTGAACGGGGATTCCGAGTCTTTCAAATTCTCTCAGCATTTTTCCGCAGCCCTTCACTCCGCGCCGGAGTATGACTATGTCACTGTACTGTACCGGCTCGTTTCCTGTCACAAGCTGCCTTATCCTCTCTGCTATCATACGGGCTTCAAGCACCTGGTCATCCGGAACCGGTCCGGAATCTTCATCTGCAGTACCCGGATCCGCCAGTATCAGCTCCGGCTTCCATTCATCAGCCGGCTCATCCTCCGTATCCTCAGGGGGATTAAGCTGTACCTTTTCATCATAGACTATCCCTCCGAAATCCTTCCTCATTAGCTTTTTGAAAAAGAAATTCACAGCCTCAAGTATCTCTTTTCGCGAACGGTAATTCCTGTTAAGATATATCACCTCTCCCGGAAGCTCCTTAGAATTATAAAGCCTTTCCTTTTCAAGAAAAAGCTCGGGCTTTGCCTCGCGGAAACGGTATATGCTCTGCTTTACATCACCTACCATGAATATATTCGACGGTGCACCGCTTTCATAACGCGCCACACTGTTCATGATCTTCTCCTGAATATCACTTCCGTCCTGATATTCGTCAATATAGATATATCTGTACTGTTCACTGATGGTTCTTCCCGCAGCCGTCACCTCATTCTTTTCGGTATCGAAGAGCACCTTATATGCCGCATGGGCTATATCACTGAAATCATACCTCTTCCGGCGTTTCTTCTCAGCTTCCAGCTCCTGTCTGAAAAGCCGTACCGCCCGGACCAGCTCATTAAGTATCAACGCATGATCCTTCAGCTCCTGTTCAAAACCTTCTCTGCCGTAGGGAAGCTTAAGCTTGTCCACCCTTTTCCCTATGGCATCACGTTCAGCTTTAAGCCCATCTATCTCCTCACCGGAAAATACCTTTTTATAGGACGCCGCCGCAAAAGTCGTCTTTCTTACGGAGATAGCTTCATTCAGCTTCAGAAGATCTTTGGCATTGATACCGCACTGAATGGCAGCCACATCAGAATCCAGTACTGCATAAATCTTCGCCGCAGTATCTCTCACTGACGGATCTGCCACAGCATAATATCTGTCCCTGAGTTCCTCATAATCCTTTTTTGCCTGTTCCAGCTGCCGCTTTTTCTCTTCCAGAAGCTTTACAGCCCACGGCATGGCAAGAGCCTTTTCCACCGCATCGTCACCCGCCGGAAAAGCGCAGCTGATAAGCCATCCCTCCGGATCCGCAAAGCTGTCCGCCGTACGGTCTATGGCAAAGATAATATCCCTGAGCATACTGTCGTCATAGGCCCTTCTGGTATAAACTGCCGCCGCCTTTTTGAATCCGGGATCCTTATACATCTGCTCCATGACTCCGTCAAGTATCTCCTCCTTAAGCAGCACGGATTCTCCGTTATCCATGACTGAATATCCCGGATCCATTCCTGCAAGCTGGAAATTCTCCTTTACCACACGGTTGCAGAAGCTGTCTATAGTGGAAATATCGGCATTACCGGCAAGATTCAGCTGCTTCAGCAATTCGGGATTTCCCGATTCATAAGCTCTGTTTTCGAGTCCGGTTATGATCTTCCCCTTCATCTGCGCAGCAGCTGCTCTGGTGAAGGTCATTACCAGAATCTCATCTATACCGCACTTTCCCTGTTCGATGCTGCGGATTATCCTTTCCACCAGCACTGCCGTCTTCCCTGAGCCAGCCGCGGCAGATACCAGGATATTATGATTCCTGTCTATACTTTCAAGGACCTCAAGCTGTCCTTCATTCCATTTTGTCACAGCCTAATCCTCCTTCTCCGCATCATCCGTATCTTCCAGACTTTCCTCGATCTCCCGGGGTTCAGCATGCTCCTTCATATGTATATTTTTCAGTGCGACGGGATTTTCATTTCCCTCTTCGGCAAGCTCCCTGAAAAGGGCTTTATCATCCTGATTTACGGAAATGTACCGCTCCCGTACTTCATCCTCACGCATAAGGCAGGCCTGTGCAGCCTGACAGTATGTACAGCTGCTTACGCGGACACCTGCAACCCTTGTGGGATATCTCGGTATATCACCCTTCAGGAGTTCCTCTGTCATCTGCTTCATTTTCAGCAATCCGTATTCTCCTATGCCGATCATGTCATCCGTACTGAGAAGCGTCGGATTGCCTGACAGTGTATGGTTCTTCGATGAAACCGTGATGGGAAGGGATACTGCGGTCTGCAGTGACCGGTCTTCTCCCACCGCGCCCTTTTCCTGAAGCTCCAGCACATAATGTACCGGTTTCTCACTCTCCTCATCCTCCAGCGGTCCGATATTCGGTAAGCCGCGCAGACGGAGAGTCTTTATTATCTCAGCCAGTGCCGCCTGTTCCTCACCTCCGGCCTTCTCCACGGCAGCCCTTGACATTTCGTCAAGCACCGGCCTGTCCACATGGAAATAATACATACCGGCAGGCACCGCATCCTTTGCATTTTTTGCGGCCCATTCGGAAAGGATCTTTGTATAGATCGCAAGCTGAAGATTTCTGCCGTCCCGCAGATCTCTGGGATCCAGCTTTTTATCACCCGTTTTATAATCCAGCAGCCTGAGATAAGCTGTTCCTTCTTCATCCCGGAACATATCCAGTCGGTCGATCACTCCACGTATCCGGACCGTCTCCGGAGATCCGTCAGGACGGTCTGCAGTAAATTCGGCTTCAAAGCTGCCTTCCATAACCTCAGGTAAAAGACTGCTCTCCTGCAGCTGTCTCTTAAGTACCTGTGCGCTGACCACTGCCAGCTCCTCCAGCTGCTGAAGTACCTGTACCGCTTTTCCGGGGGTTTCCTCCATGTCATCCTTCCTTATCAGCTCCGACTCGTATGCCGCCGCGCGCACCTTTTCCACTGTCATGGCGGAGAGCTCTTCCCCGGAAATGCCCTTCCAGTCATTTTTTCTTTCGTCCTTCATTTCCCGGAACAACAGCTCAAGCGCCCTGTGAAGTATCGTTCCCACATCCTTTTCCTGTATATCATGCTCCCTTCTCGGCATGAGTCCCAGGATATACTGAAGGAAATATGAATAAGGACAGCCGGCATATTTCTGCATGCCCGATACCGAGATGCTGAGCTTCAGCTCGCTCATCAGCTCTGGCGGAAGCTTCTCATCTCCCTGCCGGTCTCTCACGCCCAGATGCTCCAGTTCGGGAAAGCTCTGTCCGAGAAGTGTAAACTGCTCTTCCTCCTGCGGATCGAGCCTGCCCTCCCTGAGCTCCTCCTTAAGCTTCATATATCTGAGACGGTCAGGGATCCTGACACCCGACAGCCCTTTTCTTACTCTTATCTCCTCCCGGAGTCCCGGGAAAAGCCTCATGATACGGCCGAGCAGGTATGACCGCTCCTGCTCCCCGCCGCTGCGTCCTGACGCACTGAAGCTGAGCACCAGCCTTTCCACGGCCCTGCTCATGGCAAGATAAAGTGAAAACTGTTCTTCCTCCCTTTTCCTTCCTTCACCGGGAGCCAGCTCCTTATCATTTATCAGACGGTCCAGAGTAAGTCTGTCCCTGTCGTTTATTATACCCGCGCTGACAGCCGGCCGCGGAAAGATGCCCTCGTTAAGATTGATTATATATACATTTCTTACGGCATCGGTTCTTGTTCTTGTAAGATCTCCTATCAGCACTCTGTCCAGTGTGGGAGGTATCGCGCCAAGATGCAGCTCTGCTGCGCCTGCAAGCAGCGTTTCTCTCAGCTCATGTATCGACATCGGAAGCTCACCCAGTATATCAGCAGTTTTCTGCAGTACCTGTCTGAATTTTTCCGTAAGTCCCCGGTATGCCCTTGCCTCCGCCAGATAACCATATCGGGTAAGCTCCTTTTCCGCTGTTTCCTCACGCTCTTCAAGCATAAGGCGGGTATCATCAGCCAGCTGAAGCAGTCCCTTCAGCATACGGTTCACAGGAACCTCCTTTTCTCCCGCAAAGGAAGAAAGAGGCTTAAGTATATCAAGAAAGAGCAGCCTGAGCCTCTCCATCTTCTGCAGTGATACGGTTTCCTCCTCCCCCGGTTCCCTTCTTCCGGTAAAATGCATTACCGTTTTTCCCCACAGCTTTCTCCCACGGATACCATGGGCGATAACATGATTCTCAAGCATTTCCACCACACCGGGATCTATTCCCTCCGCAGCAAGTACCGCATCCAACGCTGAGGTTTTAAGGAATGAAAATACCGGTTCATATGCAAAATCCCTGTCAATTATCTCCAGAGCCAGCAGCTGTGCATCTATGATGGGATTATTGGTAAAGCTGCGTGTAGTATCCATAAAATACGGGAGCTCATATTCCCGCATGACCTGATCCAGATAACTCTGAAGCCCCGCCGGATCGGGAGTAAGTATAACATTATCCCTGTATCTGCATTTTCCGGCGCGTACTCCCCCGGCTATATCCTCTGCTATGATCCTGAGCTCCTCAAGAGGATTTTCAGCCTTCCATACCTTTAGATCATTTCCTTCCTCACCTTTATATTCACGTACGGGAAAACGGAACGCATGCTTTTCCAGATGCGCCAGTCTTCCGGCCTTCTGCGGCCTCTCCTGAAGGATGATCTTTGCATCCGGAGCGATCTTCATCAGCTGCTGCAGCATTTCCCGGCTCTGCACAAACATACCCGTCGTACTGTCATCATTATCCATGGTTATGGTAAAATGCAGTTCCGAAGCCCTCTTTGCAAGCTGTGTGATAACCTTCCTCTGTCCGGCAGTAAATCCGGTAAAGCCGTCAAAATAAAACACAGCGCCGTCAACAGAGCCTTTTTCTCCTTCTTCCGAAAGGAAGCCCGCAAAGAAGCCCTGCAGCTCCTCTGCAGCCATATATTTACCCGTAAATACAGGATCTTCACGAAATGCCCTGTAGATCGTTATGACATCCGCCAGCTTCCGCTGCAGCTGCCGTTCCTCCGCCCCCAGCCGGGATGCCGCTTCTTCAAGCTCTTCCGGACTGATGTCAAAAAGAAGGAATTCCGACACAAGTGATTTTATCTCGTCCACAAAGCCCCTTCTGTCTACGCTTCCCTGATATATGTTAAGCTCCTTTTTTACCCTTGCCATAACTGAGCGCAGAAGTATGGTCTTCCCGTACTCTCCCAGCACTTCCCCGGTATCAACGCCTGCATCCGAAAGAACAGTATGGGCCAGCCTTGAAAAGCCGAAAATATCCAGGTTGAAAAAACCCGGTCTGTCCGTTCTTTCCCGGTTCACCGCCAAAAGCCGCTGTTCTGTACTGCTTCCCGCCTGCTCCGGAACGATCAGATAAAAATGCTCCGACAGTCTTTCTGCCGCGGCATCCACCAGCTGTTCATAGCATACCCTTGTCTTTCCCGATCCTGCAGGACCTGTCATGATCTTTACTTCTGCCCTTTTCAAAATGTTCACCCTCCCCGGCAGCTTTTAAAATATCAGGTAACTGTTCAGCGCCCTGCGACTCCGGATGAACAGCATCCGGAGCGCAGGGTTACTGAATAATTACGTTCCCATAATAACACATATGACTTTTTTTTTACATCTGCATGGCATATAAAATCACCCTCTTTTTTCCTTGTGAAATCAGCTGAAATATTATAAAATACTTGTAGCTGTTCAGCACCACGACTCCGGATGAACAGCATCCGGATCGCAGGACGGCCAATCTTTACTAAAAGGAGAGATTAATATGCCTACCAGCTTCAAGATCAATTCACCATACAACAACCTTATCAATCTCAAGGTTACTCCGGGTCACTTTGCAACATCATCTTCACACATCAATGCCTACATCGATCTTACAACCCTTAAAGCCCGCAGCAGCGAGGCAAAGGCCGTTGCAAAGTCCATGTGTTCCGAATATCTTGCAACTACCATCGTGGATGTTATCATCTGCATGGACGGTACTGATGTGATAGGCGCATACCTGGCCGATGACCTTACTTCATCCGGTATCATGTGCATGAACGCCCACGGAACGATCTATGTTATCACTCCCGAGCAGAATGCCATGGGACAGCTGACCTTCCCGGATAATGTGATTCCCATGGTCCGCGGAAAGCATGTGCTCCTGCTTCTTGCTACCGCCACCACCGGTCATACCGTGGAGAAGGCACTGGAATGTATAGACTATTACGGTGGAGTTATCGCCGGCATCTCATCCATTTTCACAGCTACCGATGAGATCAGCGGATATCCCATTCATTCCATCTTCCATGCAAAGGATGTTGAGGGTTACACCTCCTTCAGCTCCCATTCCTGCCCCTTCTGCCAGAGCGGCAAGAAGCTGGACGGCATTGTATCCGCCGGAGGACTGAAAGAGCTTTAATCTCATGAAAAAAGAGGCAGCACACCACTATGGCGTGACTGCCTCTTTTTTATTGCCTGCTATTTTTTAACACGGATCACAGGTCTTACGGATGCCATATCAAAATTCACATGATTCCCGTAAATATCCACATTTCCGGCCGTGCTGACTCCTGCCGCATGCTGCATATTGCCGCCGGGCGAACGAAGGAACCACCAGCCGTTCATCATGGTGGAAGTCGCCTGTGAATGCCATGCGCCCTGCAGATCAGCATACGCTGTGGGCATGCACATTCTTGCAGAATTCGATGTGAAATATTTATTTGCCTCGTTTATGCTCAGAAGGAATACTTTATCGCTTGTTTCAGGTCCTGCTTCGGTACCGTACTTTGAATTCTTTGTATCACTTAAGCTGGTCGTAAGAATAAGTGCCTTGTCCTCCTCCGAGAATGCAGTATTGTAGAATGTATCGTTAAGCCATGCCCTGAGCGTGCAGCTCTCCCAGCTTACTGCTGCCCACTTTCTGTTATATCTCTGAACATCCAGTCCGTAAAGTGAAAGAAGAAGATATCCTTCATCATCCTCATCAAGCACCATCCACTCTATGGCTTCCCTGCCGTTATCTATATCTGCATCCTGCTCATAGCTTCCGAAGGTAACGATACTTCCCACAGTATACTGAACTCCGGGGACTTCGCTCTCCTCTTCTTTTTCTTCTTTTTCTTCTTTTTCCTCTGTATCCCCGGTGTCTGTCAGGGCACCGCCGGCATCAAAGGTATATATGACCTCATCTATCACAACCTCTCCGGTCGCCATGGAGCCGTCTTCGCTGAGATAATAGGTCTTTCCCGAAAGATTAATCCACCCTGTCTGCATGACGCCTTCTTTATCAAAATAGTACCATTTTCCTGAGATCTTCTTCCATCCGGTCACACGGTATCCCTCTGAATTCATAAAATACCAGTTTCCGTCTGCCTTCTTCCACTTATTTTTGAGAAATGTTCCGTCTTCGTTTGTATATTTGTAACCCTTCTCATCCTCTGTCCAGAGTGTGTCCGCAAATGCCGCGGAGGATTGAAGCATTATCCCTGCCATCAGGGTTACAGTAAATATCTTTCTAAAAACAGGTCTTTTCTTTTTTAAAGTCATAATACACTCCCTTCCATTTTTTACATTTTCTTCCAGGTGGACGGTGCAAACAGGATCAGCATCGGGAATACCTCCAGACGTCCTGCTATCATATCAAATATCATCACCAGCTTCGAGAGGATACTGAATTCACTGAATCCTCCCGCAGGACCAACAACTCCGAGACCCGGTCCTATATTATTCTGGGTCGCGGCCACGGCCGTAAAGGTTGATTCCAGATCAAAGCCGTCAAAGCTGATTATGAGCAGTGACACGATAAACACGAGCACATATGCCATAAGATAGACATTTGCAGTCCGTATTGTCTCCTGATCAACCGCCTTTCCTTCAAGGCGGATCTTTTTCACGCTTCTCGGATGGATGAAATGTGACAGCTCATTCCTGACCTGTTTAAACCACAGTATCCACCGGCTTACCTTCATTCCTCCTCCGGTACTTCCGGCGCAGGCTCCGATAAACATAGCCAGTACCAGCATCGCCTTGGGCATGGCATTCCAGAGATTGAAATCCGTTGTGGAATATCCAGTAGTCGTCATGATCGAAGATACCTGGAACGCGCCTTCACGAAGGGCTGTTCCGAAATCTCCGACATCCTTCAATATACCCACCACAACAAAAGCCGTGATCGCGCAGTAGATGATGCAGTACCATTTCACCTCTTCACATTTAAGTATATCCTTCCACTTCCTGAAGAGCAGCAGGAAATACAGTTTAAAGTTTACTCCGAAGAGGAACATAAATATGGTGATCACTATCTGACAGGCAGGTGAATAGCCTGCGATACTGTCATTTCTGACACCGAAGCCTCCCGTACCCGCATCTCCGAAGGAGAGACAGAACGAATCAAAAACAGGCATCCCGCAGATGATCAGAACAACTATGTTCAGTACTGTCAGTCCAAGATAGATACCATATAGTACAAGCGCCGTCTGCCGTACCTTCGGAAGCATCTTCTCCACGGAAGGCCCCGGGCTTTCCGCTTTCATAAGGTACATATCGTCTGCATTTGACGGTACTACCAGAAGGATGAATACCAGCACACCCATGCCGCCCAGCCAGTGGGTGAAGCTTCTCCAGAACAGCAGTCCGTGGGGCATGGCCTCAATGTCCTTCAGTATGCTGGCTCCCGTGGTGGTGAAGCCCGATGCCGATTCAAAAACCGCATCCGTAAATGAAGGGATAGCCCCCGAAAAGAAGAATGGAAGCGCACCCACCACACTGAGAACGACCCAGCAGATTGCAGTTATTACAAAGCCCTCTTTGGCATGAAACTTTTCTCGTTTCATTTTTTTCAGCCGGAGCAGGGTTCCGAGAATTCCGGCTCCGACGGAGGTTGCGCAGAGGTACATCCAGCAGTCCTCTCCATAGATCCAGGCAACGATCACGGAAAGGAACATCAGAGTTCCTTCAACCTGCAGCAGCACACCGATAATATGTATTATTTTACCGTAATTCATGAAATGCCTCTCAGTCAAATACCCCGCGGCAATATCGAAAAACGAATCCCGTACATCGTATCATTACCACTTTTCAAGGATATCGTCGATCCCGTTCACGCCATGTTCGGTAGTTACCACAACAACACTGTCTCCCGCTGCTATCCTGTCATTTCCGCCGGGCCGGATGATCGCGCCCTTACGGTTGATACAGCAGATCAGTGTATTCTTTCGTATCTTCAGCTCCCTGATAGCCGCATGCGTAACCTGCGAATTTTTTCCGACATTGAACTCCAGAGCTTCCACTCTTCCGTCCATCAGCCGGTATAAAGCCTCCACGTTGCTTCCCACGCTGTTCTGCATGGAACGTACAAATCTTGTGATATATTCCGCCGTGATCCTCTTTGTAGAAATGATCGTACCCACGGGAAGATCCCCCACCATATCCTCGTAGGAGTCCCGGTGGATCTTGATCATCTTTTTCGCATCACTTATCTTTGATACATACAGGGAAAGAAGGATATTTGCCTCATCCTGTCCCATAAGGCAGCATACAGCATCCATATCCTCTATGGATTCCTCCAGCAGCAGGGTTTTGTCCGTAGCGTCCCCGCAGATCACCATTGCCTTCGGAAGAACCTCCGCAAGCTCATCACACCTCTTCGGGTCCTTCTCTATGATCTTTACCGATATCTTAAGCTCTATCAGTTTTTTTGCCAGATAATAGCTTATCATTCCTCCGCCGGCGATCAGCACATTTCTGATCTTTTTGGCCTTTATCCCGGTCTTTTGCAAAAGACCGTTCAGATCTGCCAGAGAAAGAGTAAGCGATATGGAATCTCCGGCCTTAAGCTGGAAATCACCGCCCGGGATCGTAACCTCCTTGCCACGTTCAACTACACAGATCAGTGCAGCAGAACCCACCTTTGAGGAATAATCCTTCAGATATAGTCCATCAAGTACCGACCCCTCCGGGATAACCAGCCTGATAAGGCTTACCTTTCCCTTGGCGAAGGTATCCACCTCCAGAGCCGAAGGAATCTGTATAAGCCGCACCAGATCATCTGCAGCAACCCGTTCGGGGTTTATGGACATGGACAGTCCCAGCTCCTCCCTGAGGAAAAATATCTCATCAAGATACTGGGGATCGCGCACTCTCGCGATGGTCTGGCAGTTACCCGCTTTTTTTGCTATGAGGCATGCCAACATATTCTTCTCATCCTGATTGGTAGCCGCTATCAGAATATCCATATCCTGTATCCCGGCTTCCATCTGGGCTGAAAGGCTGGTGCAGTCTCCCTGAAATCCGATAACATCACTAGCCGCCGTTGCCGCTTCCACCACGGAATAATCCGTATCCATCACGGTAACCTCATGACCTTCCCTATATAGCTGCTCCGCAAGTGAACGTCCCACCTGGCCGCAGCCTGCTATAAGAATATTCATATCTGTTGTCCTTTTAACCGTCTTTGACCGATCAACGATCTGTCAATAATTATAATCTGTTATTAAAAAAACACAAGTGAAAAAGCCCTGCCTCCTCAGCGGTCTTCGTTCCTTAAGCACTGTATAACGGCCTCATAGTTCTCCTTTTTATGAGGAAATGTACAGTCTATACAGCTTTTGATCCTGTGTCCTTCATTTTCCTTCCATACCGGATTTCCTGGACAGTTCTCCTTATGATAGAGCGGGCAGTAACAGAAAAGACAGTTGATCCCGGCTATATCTTTATGGCAGGGATAATAGGGGCAGTCCCTGTGCTCGAAATAAACTGCTTCCATCCTTTTCCTCCGATCATTCAATGCTGCCGGGAATATTCCCTCATCTTACTTACAAACGTCTCAGCAAATACCGGCTCCGCAGGATAATAAATGTGAGGAAAACCCGCCCACAGAGTTGAGGTCGTTACTATCCCTTCCCGGCTTTTACCGGTCACCGGTTTGGTCAGGCTGCAGGAATCACCGTTCTCAGTGCTGTCATAATAATGAAATTCATGCCCTCTGAGACCTGTCCCTTCAGGAAGAAAGGCCGGTTCCTTCTCACGGACTTCAACATATCCGAATCTCACCGGATGACCTTTACTTGCGGATATCCCCGGAAGCGCTCCCACCATGGGATATTCCTTTCCTTCAAAGGTAAAAATGCTTTCCTGAAGGTACATAAAGCCTCCGCACTCCGCAACAGTGGGAAGCCCCGCCCGCACACTGCGTCTTATATCCTCCATAAGCTCCCTGTTTCCTGAAAGCTCTTCCGCGTAAAGCTCCGGATATCCGCCGGAAAGAAGCAGTCCCGATATGCCCTCCGGCAGCCTTTTATCCCTTATCGGCGAAAAGAAGCACAGCTCCGCTCCCGCCTTTTTCAGCTCCCTGAGATTATCCTCATAGAGGAAGCAGAAGGCTTCATCCCTCGCAACAGCCAGCAAAACGGAATCCGGCCTTTCTTCTTTTTCCGGCAAGATACTTTCCTCTTCCGAAGCTGTCATATCCGATAAATAACCTGAGATTTCATAAAACTTATCCCAGTCCAGGGCATTTCCGATACTCTCACCGGCCGCTGCCGCAAATGCGGCATATGCTTCTTCTCTCCCCGCCGGCGTCACGAGTCCCAGATGCCGTTCGGGAAGGAGCAGCTTTTCATTCCTTGAAAGAAATCCCAGGCAGCTGCAGCCTGTCTCACTTTCTATCAGCGGTTTTAGTCTCCTGTACAGCGTTTCGGCAGTATTATTGAGAAAAATGCCCTTTATCAGGTTTCCGGTATCCATATCACAGAAGCCTTTGATCAGCGCCACAGCCGAACGTCCCATACCCCGTGCATTTACCACCAGTATCACAGGCAGTCCGAGGGTACGGGCCAGATCATACGAAGAGCCTTCTCTTTCCGTTCCCGCAGCACCGTCGTAGAGTCCCATAACTCCCTCGACTATCCTTATCCCGCCGGTCCCGGTACCCTCCATGAAAAGCTCCCTTGTCTTTTCCTCTCCGGTAAACCAGGTATCCAGATTTCTGCAGGGAACTCCCAGAACCCCGGTATAATACATGGGATCTATAAAATCCGGGCCGCACTTATAGCCGTAAACCCTGTGTCCCTTCTCCTTTAACGCCGCCATCAGCCCCGTGGTAAAGGTTGTCTTTCCGCTCCCGCTGGAGGGTGCGGCTATCAGGACACCTGGCACTCTGTTATCTTTTTTATCTTTATCCATGCTGATACCTCTCCTGCCGGAGGGTGACCCGGATCACGCTCCGGGTTTTCTCCTGAAGGTAAATGAGCATACTGCCACAGGATTCTCCGCCCGGAGCGCCCTGTATTTACCCAACTGTCTTGATCTGGACAGATTCAGCTCTATATATTCCGCATCCCCGAGATCATATTCGGTGGGCAGCTGTCCCGCCAGCAGAGACGCGATCTCAGCCTTGGTCTCAAGAGTCGCCGCAAGTATGACAACCCTGCATTCCGGCGACTTCTTATATAGCTTCTGAAGTATGGAAAGCAGTCTTCCGTCGGAGCCTCCGATCACCGCATGGGTTGGCGGAACAAGACGGTCAAGTACCTCAGGTGCTTCTCCGCAGACCACGGATACCGATGCCGCCTTAAGCTGCCTTACATTTCTTTCTATAAGTTCTATACGCCGTTTACTTTTTTCTATGGCAAATATACGGGAATCCTTCAGTATCCTTCCCAATTCCACCGCGAAGCTGCCGCTTCCGCTGCCGATATCATAGACTATTGCCGGCTCCTTTATCCTGAGCTTGCTTATTGCTATGGTGCGCACCTCTTCCTTGGTGATCGGGATCCCTTCCTCCCTTATGAACTCATCATTGGGAAGTCCCAGAGTATCCTGATACTCTCCCATATCCTCCTCAGGCTCACTGTTACGGATGAAAACCGTATAGAGGCCCTCCGGAAGTATATCCGGGAAGGGCAGCGCCTTCAGATCCTCCGCACCCATTCCCGGGTGTTCACCCTCTTCTTTATAGATCTGCTCATTCTGACCGGACAGGTTATATCCTGCATAGAAGCTGTAGCGTCCGCGATGGCTTCCCTGCCCGCGGACCCATTTCAGAAGACGCTTTACATCTCCGGGTCCGGAGGTCAGCAGCATGGTGCGCTTTTCCTTCGGTATCCTTCTGAGCACTCTGTCCCAGACCTCCTCCTCCACTCCGTGAAGGCTGTCTATATATCCGCTCTCCCAGTGTTCCTGCAGCCTCGCCGCCATCAGCTGTATCGAAGATATCCCCGGGATAGTCCGGATATGCATCGCAAATCTTCCGGTATCGGCAAGCAGCATCCGTCTTCTCCAGTTCGTAAGATAGAAAATGAGCCCCGAAGATCCGCTGAAAAATCCCGAATCTCCCGACAGCAGTACTGCCGCGCGGACATGGGGATCCTTCTCTCTCGCCTCACGGAAAAGCTGCTCAAGCCTGGGCATGATATCCTCACCTTTGTAATAGGGATATACGGTTTTTCCCTCCTCATAGGGCTCCACAAGACGTTTTGCACCGAAAAGCACATCAGCCTCGGTTATGGCCTTCCGTCCTTCTTCGGTCAGAAAGGCTTCATCACCCGGCCCCGCTCCTATCAGGGATACAGTGACGGTAACCGTCTCCCTGAGATCCGTGGAAAGCATTTCTCCCAACTGGTCCAGCACCTTTGCATATGGTATCCCCTCTTCCTCGGGTGCTCCGAGGATATAAAGCGCGGTCTCCGTCTCCTGTGCTGCAAAGACCTTTTCTTCAAAGCCGCCGCTTCTGCCGCTCTGCTTTGTTACCAGATGCTTTATATCATAGGAATGTATCGTTGCCCTGTTCATTTCCTGACTGAAGGGCCCCTGCATGGCTATTATCTGCCTTCCGTGTATCCCTGCCTCTTCGCAGGCCTTAAGACTCTCCTCTCCGGGAAGCACCCTGACAAACAGCCTGTCCTTAAGTCCTTCGGCCGAAGCAAATTCCTTAAGCGAATTAACGCCGGTGGTAAGCAGGATATTTCCGCCGGTGCGCTGAAGTGAGCTTATCATTTCACCAATATCCGAGAACATGAAAACCTTCTGCGAAGGACTGTCCTTGGTCTTTCTCTTAAGCCTTATATACGGCGTTCCCGCGGCTTCGGCAGCCCTGCGTATATTCTCGGAAGCCGCAAGCGCATAGGGATGTGTCGCGTCCACAACAACAAGCGGAGCCGCCCTGCGTATCTCCGCTTCCATTTCCTCCGGTGTCATCCTCCCCTGACGTATCCTGACCGATTCACCGATACCCGCATCTGCCAGTACTACTGCGCCATATTCCGTCGCCACCGAAACAACAGTCGGAATGTCGGCAGCCCCGAGTCGCTTTGCCAGACGCCTTCCTTCATTTGTTCCCGCAAAAAGAAAGATCTTACACATGAACTGTCTCCCGTTTTCTCATGAAATGCCACCGGACCACTGCCGTTCCGATGATAAGAATATAACCTGCGATACTGAGAGGCACCGGCAGCTCATCCAGAAAGAGCATGCCCCAGATAGCCGCAAAGATCACCTGGGTGTAGTCAAATACCGATATATCCTTGGCAGGCGCATACTTATATGCAGTGGTTATGCTGAACTGTCCCAGGGCCGCCGAAGCCCCGGCAAGGACGAGGCACAGCCACTGCTGCCCTGTCATATGATGATAATTGAAGATAAGGAAGGGACCTGTAAGAAGACATGAAAAGGCGGAAAAACAGAAAACGATTATGGGTGTCCTTTCCTGCTTTCTTCCCAGCCTTCGTACAAATGCATAAGCGGTTCCCGCACCAAAGCCTCCGTATAATCCCAGCAGTGCGGGGCCCAGCGTAAGTGTTGCCCCCGGCCTGATGATAAGCACGGCTCCCAGGAATGCCGCCAGCAGTGCGATCCAGTCCATCCTGCTGGGCTTCTCCTTTAAAAGAGGGATAGATACAAGTATGGCAAAAAAAGGCGAGAGCTTGTTAAGCATATTTGCATCTGCGATTCCCAGGTGGTCAACCGCATAGAAATTCGCTATCATCCCCGTGGTTCCGAAGAGACAGCGAAAGAAAATGTCGCCTCCGCAGCCCTTTTTGATCCTTATGGGCTCCTTCTTCGAGAGCAGAGTAAAGCCTGCAATGAGCAGCGCCACCGCATTTCGGAAGAAAGCCTTCTGCATGGTGGGAAGATCCCCCGAGATCCGGACAAAAAAGGTCATGAGAGAAAAACCGAAGGCTGCAAGAATGACACATATTATACCCTTTGACTGATCAGATAATTTATTCTTCATCGGGTCTGTAACCTCTGTCAGTGATCATCCTGCCTTCCTTTATTTCTGTTGTACTGTTCCCTATATATACCGTTGTAAACATATCAGCCTGCCTCTCCGAAAGCCCGGCAAGCGTACCTGTCCAGCAGGTCTCGCCCTCTCTTCCGACCCTCTCTGCCGTACCCGCCGCTCTTTCAGGCGGCAGTATATCCAGCAGGATCCCGCAGGCCTTCTTAAGATAGCCTGATCTTCCCTTTGATTCGGGATTATAGAGCACTATGACAAGGTCCGCCTCCGCCGCTGCCCTGAGCCTCTTTTCGATCTTATCCCAGGGAGTAAGCCTGTCACTCAGACTGATCACTGCAAAATCATGCATGAGCGGCGCCCCGAGAAGAGCCGCTCCTCCGGTTGCTGCAGTAACTCCCGGTATGATCCTTATCTTAACCTCAGGATAAGCCCCGCTCAGCGAGAGCACCGGTCCGGCCATCCCATATATACCGGGATCACCGCTGCAGATAAGAGCTACAGTCCTCCCCGAATCCGCCTCGGAAAGCGCCATCCTGCAGCGTTCCATTTCCGCAGTCATACCCGTGGACTTCTTTTCTTTTTTATCATATTCAGGGCCCAGCAGGGACAGATATAAGGGATATCCGACCAACAGTTCACTATCATCAAGAGCAGCTTTTGCCTCTTTTGTCATCCCCTCCGGTTTTCCCGGTCCTATCCCAACCACATAAAGCAGCTTCCGGTTCATGAGTTCACCTCTGTACCTAAACAAGGCATTCCTCTACAGTTTCAACCCACTCTTCAGGATAGAAGAAAAGAAGCTCCTCACTTCCGTAATCCTTACGGATAATATCGGGGTTGTTGAAATGCTGCTCATAACGCTCCTGGTATTTTTCCCCCATCTTCGTTGCGAAAAAGATATGTACCCGGGTTCCGGGCACATCAATATTCATCTCCAGATGAGTTGTCAAATGCGAATAGAACTGTCTTTCCATGCTTATTCTGGACACATCAGAAAGTATCTCAGGCATTTTTTCCAGAATACCCAGATATCTTTCCGTACGTTCCTCTCCTATCTGGTGCTTCATGGATCTCCTGATCCAGTCCGGAACCTGACCTGACTGCATCATACGTATTATGGCGGTTCCCATCATCTTTGTACGCATCTTTGCGGACTTCTCCCCACAGGTTTCCATATCCGGGCTTCCCAGTATTGCGTGAGCGATCAGGATATTCTTTCTCTGTATCAGAAGCCCTGCCACATCGCTTCCGATAGCTGAACCGTAAACAGCATAAAGCTCGCCTTCAAATTTGCTCTGTATCAGCCATTCTATCTTCTTAGCCATCCGGATAAAGCTGGTGAATTCTCCGCCCTTTCCGTCAAATCCGTCATAATCCACTGCTATAACATGATATTTTTCCGCAAGCGCAGGGATTACATTTCCGTAGCAAAGTTCCACATTTGCGAAAGCCCCGGGAAGGAGCAGCAAAGTCTTCTCATTATCAACGCCATATTCCGTTACATTCATCCTCGTTCACCGGATCCGTTTTCCTGTTACGGATCATTCCTTTCTTAGATTGTCCTGCAGCTGTTCACATACCTCTTACCAGTTAAGCATCAGTATTCCCGGTATCGCTGCAGCGAATGTCATCCCGTCTTCCTTAACTGTCTCCCTGATAAGGCGGTATCCCTTTCCTGCGCTTCTTGCCGCGGCACGGGCCGAAACATTTCCCACTCCCACCGTTTCCTGAACAAATTCCGACTCTGGGAATATCCCCTCGATCTCTTCCAGTTCCTCAGCCGAATAGGTCATAAAGGGACGTTCCAGCTTCTCAGCCAGAAGGAGAACAGCCATTTCATTTTCCTTAAGATCGATACTTGAGATCGAAGCCACAGCTGATGACGCAAATCCCAGCTGCTTTATGCATCTCAGGGTAAACTCCTCCAGCTTATCCGGATCCGTATTCTTCCTGCATCCGATCCCGATATGCAGAAATCTGGGAATGAGATACAGTGTTTCGCTTTCATCTCTTATATCGCATTCAAAAGCTCTTCCCGTAATGCATATATCTGTATCAAATGTGCCCTCGGGATGCGCTGTCTCATTATAATCCACTGTTACGGGTCTCTTTCCTTCAAACATGATCCGCATGGGGAGCTCAGAGCTTATGGAAAGCCTTCTTCCCGCAACTGCTTTTCCCGAAATGCGCGGCAGCGCAGCCGGATTCAGGATCTTCATGTCATTCTTCCCCGCAAAAACATCTGCGGCAAAGCCTCCTGTTATGTCTGTTCCTGTAGTAATGACCGGTACCGCTCCGGTGACGGAAGATATACGCTGCGCCAGCTCATTTGCGCCGCCGTAATGTCCCGAAAGGATCGGTACAACGAATCTTCCCTCCATATCCACCACAAGCACCGGTATATCGGTGAGCTTATCCTTTATGGCTTCCGCTATGGCACGTACCGCTATCCCAGTTGCGCCGATGAAAAGCAGCGCCGCTTCGTCCCTGAAGGCCTGTGCCGCCCAGTCATTAAGCGGTTCCTTTACCTCATGCATTCCGGATACCATAGCCTCGCTTTCATCCGGCAGGGGCTGAAATTTATAATACATTTCGGCAGGAATCCGCGCAGCGATCTTCTTGGCGATCCTGCAGCCCTGTCTTGTAAAACATATGATTCGAAGTTGTCTCTCCATGCTCAAACCTCCGGTTTCCGGAATTCCGTTTCAAACGTAGGATCATACAGCTTTGAATAGCTGTAACCGCTTCCGATGACCGCATCCCCCACCAGGACTACGGCAGTGCGGTCTATTCCTTCCTTCGCGGCCTCTTCGGCCATACGTGAAATGGTTGTGTGTACTCTTTTTTCATCAGGCCAGGTGGCCTTATAAATAATGGCGACAGGGGTGTCCCCGGATCTCCCGCCGATAATAAGCTTCCTTGCAAGCTCCGGAAGCATCCCGGCGGAAAGATAAATGGCCATGGAACACTGATGGGCTGCAAGGCTTTCTATGGATTCATATTCCGGGACCGAAGTCCTTCCCTTCATCCTTGTAATGATAAGGGACTGTGATACTCCCGGCAGCGTATATTCCATATTCAGCTGCGCTGCTGCACCGAAGGCCGCCGTAACACCCGGACAGCTGTCATAGCTGATGCCCTTCTTATCCAGCTCATCCATCTGCTCCCGGACTGCGCCGTACAGACTGGGCTCTCCGCTGTGAAGACGTACCACGTCCTTCCCGGCGGCATCCGCTTCCGCCATCAGCTCTATGATCTCTGGAAGATCCAGCTCCTTGCTGTCATGGAACTCCGTCCCCCCTGAACATAATTCAAGAAGCTCCGGATTCACCAGACTTCCCGCATATATCACAACATCTGCCTTCTCCAGAAGCCTGCTTCCCCGCACCGTTATAAGATCCGGCGCACCGGGGCCGGCCCCGACGAAATGTACCATATCTACCCTCCCGGATAAACTGGGAATCACTGCTTCGAAAACCTTAACTCATGGTACTCCGCAGCCATTCCTCAGCCCACTTGCTTTCGGCAAGAATGCCGTGTTCATTCGTATACATGATCATCTCTATTTCCATCCGTGTACCGGCTTTTTCCCTGAGATGTTCCAGCGCCCTGCCAAGTACCGCACCGCAAACCCTGCTGCGGATCACCGGTCCGTCCTCATCCAGTGCAGATACCGCCGCCTCGGTGGATACCGATGAAAGTATCCTCCTTATCATCAGCATATCCGCTCCCTGTCTGTATGCCTCCGCCGCAAGTATCTCCATCCTGCCGTCGCCGTAACGGGAATGGGTATTCATTGCGCCGCCGGAACATTTTACAAGCTTTCCAATATGACCAAGCAGCACCATTCTCCTGAAACCGGTTTCCGCCGCCATATCTATGGTGTCACCGATGAAATTGCTGCAGCGTACCGCCCTTTCAAGATCATATCCGAAGGCCTTCTTCAGCATATCCATTCCGTAGTTGCCGGGAGTCACTACTATGGTCTCCTGTCCCGCCAGCCTTCTCTGTCCCAGCTCCAGACGGATGGTGGCAAGGAGGGCTTCCTCACTCATGGGTTCGACTATTCCCGTAGTCCCAAGGATGGAAATACCGCCTTCTATGCCCAGCCTGCCGTTAAAGGTCTTCTCTGCAGTCTTTTCTCCCCCCGGTACGGAAATGGTAACTATGACAGAGCCTTCCTCATCAAAAAGCTCCATGGCCTTCCGAACTTCGTCAATGATCATTTTTCTGGGAACCCTGTTTATGGCAGGACTCCCCACAGGCTGATCCAGTCCCGGGGCCGTTACTGTTCCGATCCCGGGGCCTGCCTTTATTTCTACACTGCGTCTGCCCTGCGCAGACTCTTCACAGCCTGCTCTTTCAACAGAAGCGAAAATAATAAGCCCGGTAGTAACATCGGGATCATCGCCTCCGTCCTTCCTTACGCCGCAGGATACCCTGTCACTATCCATCCTGATATCCAGCAGCTCTGCATTAAATGGTATGCCTGCCGGCGTATCGATCATGATGCTGTTGATCCTGACTCCCGAAAAAAGCATGCGGCTCGCCGCTGCGGCAGCAGCCGCTGCACAGCTCCCCGAGGTAAAACCCTTGCGCAGCAAATCATCACCTCTTATTATCAAAGCATTTTCAGCGCGGCATTGATTATCGCAGCCGCCACATTACTTCCGCCCTTACGT
This sequence comes from uncultured Eubacteriales bacterium, assembly GCA_900321505.1. Classification (GTDB taxonomy): domain Bacteria; phylum Bacillota; class Clostridia; order Lachnospirales; family Lachnospiraceae; genus Eubacterium_Q. The sequence continues at coordinate 10,718 of ONWK01000306.1, read as the reverse complement.
CCCATATTGATTATATACGGGATCCCGTATGTCTCAGCCGTTTTGCGGATCTCCTCCTTGGACTTCACCACATTCACAAAGCCCACGGGAACTCCTACGATAAAGGCAGGACGGTATCCGTCCTCTTCTATCTTTTCCTTAAGCAGCATAAGGGCCGTCGGAGCATTTCCTATAACGTAGACGGTATCTCCGGTAAGGGAGGCCGCACGTTCCATACTCACCATGGCTCTGGTGATGCCTCTCTCCGCCGCTTCGGATGCCACATTCTTCTCTGCCATAAAGCACAGGACCTCTCCGCCGTATCCTGATAAAAGCCCTTTATTTATCCCGCTTTTGGCCATATTTGTATCAGTGACGATCCTGGTCCCCTGCTTCAGCAGCCGGGACAGCTTTTCGGCTGCACCCTTTGAGAAGGCCAGCGTAGCGGAATAATCAAAATCAGCCGTGGTATGTATGACCCGCATGGTTACCGGAGCTTCATCGCCGGGGATACTGATGCCCTTTTCTTTCATTTCTTCAGCTATTATCCTGAAGCTTTCCGCCTCGATATCCTCAGGCCTCGTAAAGCTCATTTTTCCGCCTTCCCTTCTTTTACCGGTCATACTCCCGAGATACGGTCCCTGCTCATGGCAAGTAATTCCAGCAGCAGCTTCTGCTCAGCCTCGGGACGTACCGCCAGTCTTATATAGTCATCAGTAAGCGGCGGCATATCACCGCAGCTTCTGGTAAGTATACCGTTTTTCAGCAGATATTCCCTGCTTTTTTTCATTCCTCCGGTAAGAATGAAATTCGCCGCCGAGGGATATACTCTGATACCTGCAGCCTGCAGTCTCTTTGCGAAGCTTTCCCTCAGCCCGGCAGTCGCAGCCGCCGTTTTTTCAATAAATGAATAAATCTCCTCCCGGTGTTCTTCCGCCGTGATCAGAGCCTGCTCTGAAAAAGCCGACAGATTCCATTCCGGAAGAGCCGCCCTCAGCTTCTCCCTGAGTGCTGCATCCGTTGTGAAAAGCAGTCCCAGCCGAAGTCCGGGAAGCGAAAAGATCTTGGTAAATGCCCTGAGCACCATCAGCTGCGGATACTCCTTAAGAAGATGAAGTCCGCTTTCCGCATCTCTTCCGGTAAAGGATATAAAGCACTCATCCAGAAGCACCGGTATCCTTCTTTCTCCTGCAAGGATCAGCAGATCCTTCAGTAATGAAGTGTCATACATGACCCCCGACGGATTAACGGGATTAGTCAGTATTATAAGATCCGTATCCGGCTTTACCGCAAGCCCGATCCCTCCCTCCGGGATAAAGCAATTTTCTTCCCGAAGCGGAAAAAGGTCAATGCGGCATCCGTATTTCTCCGCTCTCAGATATCCGGTAAAGCAGGGCGCCGGTATGAGTATGCTTCTCGGTCTGAGTCCGTGGAAGACCGCAGTAATAAGCTCTGACGCACCGTTTCCCGGGATTATCCATTCCGGATCGATATCCGTATATCTGCCATACAGTCCTGCTGCGGCTTCTCTTGCCCTTTGCTGAAATGGATCGGGATAGAAGCCCGCCTCACTGATCCCTCTGGTCATGCCCTCCTTCAGGCATTCCGGTACACCGAGAGGATTGAGATTCACCGAAAGATCCACCGTCACACAGTTCCTGTACCTGTCTCCACCATGCATCCTTCTTCCTCCGCATCCTGGCTTTTGTTACCTGAGCTGCTCAGCCTGAAAACCGTATTCCATACTGAAAAGGCATCCCGCTGCACTACAGTCTTAAATCCGGCCTTCCTTCACCCTCCGTATCTCCTTAATAACATGCTTTATATCTATGGGCTTGGCTATATGTCCGTTCATTCCCGCCTCAAGACAGGCTGCAACATTTTCCGAAAATGCATCCGCCGTCATGGCGATAATGGGAATACTGCTGCCGCGCTCTGTTCCCAGGCTCCTGATACCCCGCGTTGCATCCAGGCCGTTCATTACAGGCATCTGTATATCCATAAAGATGAGCTCATATTTCTCATCCTTATCCGCTTCAAACATCTCTATAGCTTCCTTGCCGTTCACCGCACGCTCGGATTCTATACCATGCATGTGCAGTATCTCACTGATGATCTCCCAGTTGATATCATTGTCCTCGGCAACCAGAATGTGCATTCCCGTAATATCGGAATCGTCCTCCTCATTTGCCGCAAACCCTGTATCCAGTCCCAGTACCTCGGTGATCTTGTTGTAAAGTGTGGTTCTGAACAACGGCTTGGAGATAAAACCGTTTGCACCGGCCTGCTTTGCAGCATCCTCTATCTCCGTCCAGTCATAGGCTGAAATGAGAAGTATAGGCGCCTGCGTTCCGGTCTCCTGCCTTATCCTGCGGACCACCTCAACGCCATCCATCTCAGGCATCTTCCAGTCCACTATAACGACTCCGTAATCCTCACCCGTCTCACGCCTGCTCTTCAGCTTATTCAGCGCTTCTGCTCCGGAATCCGCCGTATCCGCCAAAACTCCGAGAGACTTCAGTGTATCCTTTGCAGTCTCCCGAAGGACCTCATCATCATCCACCAGAAGGACATCCATCGGATCAAGGTGCATTTCCACCGGTGCCTTGCCTGACACAGGCAGCGTAAGCTTAACCGTAAATGTGGTGCCTTCCCTTTCACGGCTTACACAGTCGATGGTCCCTCCCATAAGATCCACCATTTGCTTGGTTATGGCAAGTCCCAGTCCCGTACCCTGAATGGTATTGATACGGCTGTCCGTCTCTCTCATGAAAGGCTGGTACATCCGCTTCATGAATTCCTCTGACATTCCGATTCCGTTGTCACTGACTATATAGGTAAGAAGTACCGTATCCTCCGTCGATCCCGGATCCTCTCTCAGATCCACATTTACCTGACCGCCCGGCTCAGTATACTTTATCGCATTTGAAAGCAGATTTATAAATATCTGGTTCAGCCTCAGCTGGTCGGCATAAAGGCTCTCACTCTGAATGGCATTGATCCTGAAGTTGAAATCGATATTCTTCTCCTTCAGCATCGGCTGTGAAATGTTCACCAGATTCTCAGCGGTCTCTGCCAGAGAGAAGGTCACCGGCGAAAGTGTAAGCCTGCCGCTTTCCACCTTTGAGATATCCAGAATGTCATTGATCAGCGTCAGCAGATGGTTGCTGGAAAGGCTTATCTTCCTCAGATTCTCGCTGACTGCCTGGGGATCCCCGATATTTTTCTCGGCAATGGTCGTAAGTCCTATAATGGCATTCATGGGCGTTCTGATATCATGAGACATTGTGGAAAGGAAGACCGTTTTGGCAAGATTTGCCCGCTCCGCCTCTTCTGCCGTTTTCTTAAGCTGTTCGTTGAAATGAAGGATAAAGACAAGATCAGCTATAAACAGCAGTATAAGGGCAGCCGCTATGGTTCCTACCACTGCCCAGTCTGTACTTTCTATACTCATTTCCTTTTCGGGAATATATCCCAGAAGCCTCCAGCCCTTCACCGATTTGATCGGCGTATAGACTATCAGTGCTTTTTCATTATTATCATTTGTAATATTTATTGTTCCCGTTCCGGAGGTCATTTGAATTTCAAGCTTATCAAGCTCGCTCTGATCTGCCTTGTTATACGCACTGTAATAATCAAGAAAACTGTCTTCATCAAAGGACTCTCCCTTGATGACATAGTTTCCCTCCTCGTCAAGCATGGAGAATTCCGCATTCTTATAATCATCCTGGGGATAAATCCATTTTGTCTGCAGCTCACTCAGCGGAACCACACGCAGCAGCAGCGCCCTGCGGGGTGCTCCCGTCCCACCGTCAATAAGGGTTAAGCTGTTATAGAATGCAATGGACTGAACTCCATTCATAGGATTAATATAGGATCTGGTAATGTGAAGCTTCTCTCCCACTTCCCCGGCATTTTTATCAAGTCCGATATCAAGGCCCTTATATGAAACCAGATAATCGTTTAGGTTGTTGACATTCGCTCTGGTGGAAAGACCGATATACGAATCATCATCAACAAAGATCAGATGGGCCGCAGCCACTTCGAGCACATGGGATACGCGGACCACTTCAACCGCCTGATCCATGGTCATTCCCGAGGAATTGATGTACTTTGACCACACATCGCATATATGCTGTTCGCTTAACAGATAATTTTCGGTGATCTGCTCCATGCTGATGGTCATATTCCTGAAGCCCTCTTTCTCGGCTTCGTAGCGGGAGTTTCTTGTGCTCCTTGCATATACAAATACAAAGACGATGATCCCCACCATCAAAAGTACATTTATGAGAAGTATCCAAATCTTCTTCATATGACCTTCCCCCGCGTAAACGGCTGTTAACTTTTAAGAACCTGGAAAAAAAGCGCTATTTCCATTTTACACTTATCAGTGCTGATTTTCCAGTGATTTTTCCGGTCCTGTCCCTTTCTGAAGCCGCCCGGACTGCCGGATATCATCTTCCGACAAACTCGATACAAAGCATGGTCAGATCGTCAAACTGCGGTGCATCCCCCACAAAGCTTTCCACTGCTGCATCCACCATTTCCATGATCTCCTGAGGAGATTTATCATCCGCAAGATTCAGCGCCTCCACCATACGATCCGTTCCAAAGAGCTCATTTTCCGCATTGGTTGCCTCAGGCACACCATCCGTATAAATGAAGAGCTTTGAACCGGGATCCATCTGAAGCTCATACTGACTGTATCTCACTCCGTCCATACCGCCTATAACAAGCCCGTGCTTATCCTTTATCAGTTCGAAATGCCCATCAGGTTTTTTCAGTACCGGGTATTCATGCCCTGCGTTTCCGGCCATCAGCTTTCCGGTCACAAGATTCAGTGATCCGAACCATACGGTTACAAACATATCCTCCCTGTTATTCTTGCATATCTGATGATTGACCTTCTCAAGCACCTCTTTAGGCTCCAGTCCCATGGAAGCATAGTTCTGAACCAGTATCTTGGATATCATCATGAATAGTGCCGCCGGAACTCCCTTACCGGACACATCCGCCATAACAAGTCCCAGATGATCATTGTCGATCAGGAAGAAATCATAGAAATCTCCTCCTACCTCCTTGGCCGGTTTCATGGATGCATATATGTTGAACTCATCCCGTTCCGGAAATGCAGGGAAGATATTCGGCAGTGTATCCGCCTGTATACGTGTTGCCATGGACAGCTCCGTATCCAGCCGGTTCGCCTCCTTCTGCTGCTTTTCATATCTTTCCGTCTGTTCCCGGATGATAGCGAAATACATGTAGATTGCCGCACCCACCGTTGCAATTATGATAAACTGCACCTGAGTCAGTATAGCCTGGATCCCGATAGCCACGAGAGGCGCAATGATATATATCCAGAAGGCTATGGCTATCCTTCTCGGAACCCTCTCGCGGTACTTTATCAGGAGCACGACATTCGAGAGCAGCAGCAGGATTGACGCAAGATTTGAAAGGATGTATCCCGAACCCCTGTGATATGTATTTGTGGCATCGAAATAATAGAAAAGATCCGTAAATTGGGATATGATCAGTAATATGGTATGAATGATTACCAAAGCAAGATAGTAATATCCAATCTGTTTTCTCTTATCGGGATTTGTAACAAAAAGTATCAGCATTGAGATCATATAGGCCATTAAACCCGATACCAGGAATTCGATAAATGTAACGATCATGATCACTACATGAACTGCATTTCCGGGTTGGCCGTCCAGCATCTGCCTTATAAGATGCATGCTGATATATATTATGATCAGACTGAAGAACAGCTGGAAATATCTCTTCACCTCCGGCCGGATGTGGATACCCGAGCTTACCTGCATGACACTCAGTCCGCAGACTCCCACACCGACCGCTATAATGATCACGTTTATAAAGTTACCAAAAGTCATACTAATATCCATACTTCACACATTCCTTAATATATATATATTATTCCCTGCAACTGTTAAGCTCATAGTTCCTTTTTTCTGAATAGTTACTATCCTTTTATTTTATACTCTTCAGGACTTTTTTTCCAGTATCAAAGAAAAAAGAGGGCTGTAATGATCGGCAGTATCGCTATCCCTTCAGCCGTAAACATCATCCTGTTTGCACGGCTTATATCTTCTCTCTCAATTTCCCTCAGGGGCTCCCCTATGGTCGGTTTATATACCGGAATACCGTGGTAGCTGGCATTCCCAAGGAGCTCGACGCCCAGAGCTCCGGCCACTGCCGCTTCGGGATGACCGGAATTTGGACTGGTGCTCTTTTTGGCATCTCTGCGGCATATCTTAGCAGCCTTCCTGCCGCTGCAGCCGGGAAGGATATATGCGGAAAGTATCAGCAGCCCGGCGGTTAATCTGGCCGGAATATAGTTTGCCATATCATCCAGCCTTGCCGCTGCCCGGCCGAACCACAGATACCTTTCATTCTTATATCCCACCATTGAGTCCATGGTATTAACTGCCTTATATATGCAGCCCAGAACCGGGCCTCCTATCAGCAGATAAAGCAGGGGAGCTATCACTCCGTCGGAGGTGTTTTCCGCCACAGTTTCAACTGCCGCTTTAATTACGCCCTTTTCGGAAAGCTCCGCCGTATCCCTTCCAACTATGCGGGCCACTGCATTTCTGCCGTCTTCCAGCGTTCCTCTTTCCAGGGCTGTCCTCACCATTTCGCTTTCTTTGGAAAGCGAGCGTGCAGCCAGCATATAGGCTGTGATCACTGCTTCAATAATGATCCCCGCCACCGGATGAATATAATAGCCTGCCGCAAGGATAATTCCGCAGTAGACTCCTGTCAGGAGGATCACCGAGCCTGCCATGCGCCTGCCGCGATGATATCGTTCTTCATCCGTCAGCTCTTCATTATTCCAGCGTTCCTCGTAGTCTGCGATCATCCTTCCCATCCATCTCACCGGATGAGGAAAATGCTCCGGATCCCCGATAATGAGATCCAGCAATATCCCAATAAGGAGCGCTATCAGATGATATTTTATCCAGATCAGCTGCATTTCATGTGTCCCTGCCAAATCCCGTGTTACATACTACTGATTTCCGTCTTTGTTTCTGCCGTAAATACCCCGCCGTTTTCGGGTATCTCATCATAGAAATCTCCTCCGGCAAGGATCTCTCTTGCCGACATGATGGTTCCTCCGTGGGCCACGATAACTACCGTATCCTTACCTTCCTTCAGTGCTTCGTCCTCTAAACGCCGAAGTGCTCCGCGGATCCGTAAAATGTATTCCTCCCTTGATTCCCCACCCGGGAAAGGTGCTTTTCCTCTCAGATCGATCCATTCCTGATATGCTTCCAGCCCGTTCAGTTCCGCGTGGTTTTTACCTTCGAATTCACCGAAATCGATCTCATGTAAATCCTTTTCTATACTGTAGCTTCGCCCGGGAAAAAGGATCTCAGCCGTAGCTGTGCATCTTTTCATAGGACTCACATATAATCCCGCGCCGTTTTCAAGAGCCTGCTCCGTTTCGGAATACAAGCCGCCGCTCTTCTTTTCGATGAGTTCTCTGATCCCCTCATCGATCAGCGGGTCATCCGTTATACCTGAGAATCTTCTTTCAGTATTTCCCTTTGTTGTTCCGTGCCGGATGATGATCCATTTCATCTTTTCTTTCCTGCCTTTTCAGCTTTTACTCTGCCTGTTGATACAGTATTTCTTCAGCTCTGCCGCAAGATATTCGTAGCGGGCCTTTTTTTCTTCCTTTGCGAAATGCACCTCCCGCTGCTGTTCCGGATTATCCGTATAATCCAGCACCTCATCCCCGAACTGCTCACTTGTCAGATCAAACAGCACATCTCCCACCACGTTATAGCAGTGATAGTTTCCTCCGTCGCGGAGTATGCCGTAAACCTTACCGCCGAAAATGTCCTGCGCCAGAAAGGCTGTAATGGAACACTGTCCCAGGGTTTTATTCTCCGGACTCCAGCGGTCCCTCATTCTCGGCGCGCAGGTCCCGGCACACCACAGTTCGGAAAGCGCATCATACAGATCGAACTGTGTCCTTATACCGGGATATTCATCAGTCACCGCCTCTGCCGCGGGATTTTCATTTCCGTAAAATCTGTATTCCGTCATTCTTTATTCTCCTGAATTCTCTTATAAGCCGTTATATCCGTTCCGTCAAAACGCACCATGTTGCGGTATACAGCGTCAGCCATTCTGAGCATGGGAAGAAGTGTCAGGGCTCCCGTTCCCTCCCCCAGTCTGAAATTTCCGTAGATAACCGGTGTCAGTTCCAGTTTCTTCATACAGGTCTCCGCACCGGGTTCCCTGCTGCTGTGGGAAGCGATAAGATATCCTTTCACCCCCGGCTTCAGTCTTTCCGCCGCAAATCCCGCCACTGCCGAAAGATATCCGTCCAGCACAACAGGCGTGTGAAACAGCGCTCCGCCGATACAAAGCCCTGTCATGGCCGCAAGTTCATATCCTCCGAAATTGGAAATTATGTCCAGCGCAGCTTCCGGTGACTGCTTTTCCTTTCCGAAAAGCTCAGGCTTCCTTTCCTCTTTCCAACGTGACAGTCCTTCGGATATCGCAGCTTTTTTTCTTTTCAGACCTTCCTCATCAAGTCCTGCGCCGGTTCCCGTAATGCTTTCGACAGAAAGTCCCGTAAAGGCTGCCAGCATGGCTGTGGCCGCCGTTGTATTTCCTATTCCCATCTCACCGGGGATCAACAGCCTGTAACCATCCTTAACCTTCTCTTCCGCCATTTCAATACCCACGGAAACGGCCTGAAGGGCCTCCTCACGAGTCATTGCCGGTTCATATCGAAAATCCCTTGTTCCTTCTCTGATCTTCCGGTCACGTACCCCCGGGATCGGCTTTCTCCCGATGATACCCACATCCACGGCTATGGTATCACAGCCTGCCACAGCTGCCATATGACCCAGTGAGCTTTCACCGCGTCCGAGAAAGCCCGCCACAGTCCGGGTAACGCTGCTGTCGGTCTGGCTTACTCCTGCCGCTGTTATACCATGGTCTCCGCAAAATGTAACAGCCACAGCCGGATCAATCACCGGTTCAACAGTTCTTTCCATCGCACCTGTACGTGCATGTATCTCCTCCAGCAGCCCAAGTCCGTCCAGCGGTTTAGCTATACTGTCCCAGCGTTCCTTTATCTCTGACATGATATTTTTGTCAGGTTCATCTATATTGAGTTCGGATATATCCTCTATTGTCATTTTTCGTTCCTAAAATGTAACTATTCAGCACCCCGGATGCTCCGCATCCGGAGCCGGGGTACTGAACAGTTTCCCTGAAATTATTCTCGAAACTACCTTAAACCCATGATACGATAGATACCGTTAATATCCAAAGAGTTTCTGAGGACCTCCGCCAGCCTGTCATACTCACGTTCCTTAAACTCCTTATAATCAGGCTTCTCCCCGTCATCACACGAAAGTCCCCTTAAACCGGCCAGGTTGCGTCTCAGTGCAGGGATGATCTCCGGTGCATCAAAGAAGCCGTGCAGATAGGTACCGTAAATATTTCCTTCTTCTCTTATCAGACCTTCTTCTGCCGTATCTGTAAATGTATTTCCCATATGGATCTCATAACCGGAAAATGTACAGCCTGCCAGCTCCTTAAGTGCGCCCTTAAGCTGTCCTGCCGCACCTTCTGTCCTTCTCTGCTGCTTCTTTCCGGCAATGATTGTCCTGTCAGATAACAGCCCCAGGCCCTCTATGCTTCCGCCTGCCTCGGTGTGTCCTGGATCCTCTATGCTTCTTCCGAGCATCTGGTAACCTCCGCATATTCCGAATACCACACCGTAAGACGAATAGCTTTTTATCACCGGCTCAAAGCCTTTTTCCCTGAGCCACCTCATGTCTTCTATGGTATTCTTGGAACCCGGAAGTATCAGCATATCCGGACGCCCTGTCTCCGCCGGATCTGTCACATAACGTATCCTCATGTCCGTCCACTGATCAAACACATCGAAATCCGTGAAATTCGATATATGCGGATAACGTACCACGGCTATATCATAGATTACTTTTTCTTTCCCGGCTGCCCCACTGTTTTTCAGCCGGTCCGACATACTGTCCTCATCTGAAAGCGAATGCCCGGTAAAAGGCACCACTCCCAATACCGGAAGGCCGGAGCTTTCCTCAAGTATCCTGATCCCGTCCCTGAAAAGCTCAGGGTCTCCCCTGAATTTATTCACTATAAGACCCCTGACTCTGCTCCGTTCCTCTTCACTCAGCAGCCGGAGAGTTCCCAGAAGCTGGGCAAAGATTCCGCCGGGATCTATGTCCCCTATCAGAAGGACAGGAGCATCAACCAGCTCCGCAAATCCCATATTGACCAGATCATCCTTCCGGAGATTCAGTTCTACCGGACTTCCGGCCCCCTCGATCACCGCTATTTCCGCATCCTCCGTGATACAGCGGTAGGCTTCAAGTATCCCCGGTACAAATTCCTTTTTTCTTCGGTAGAATTCTGCAGCCGTCATATTCTCCAGCACATTTCCCCGAAAAATGATCTGCGAACCTGTATGTCCCGTGGGTTTTAACAGCAGGGGATTCATATCCGCCGAAGGTGCGATCCCTGCCGCTTCGGCCTGCATGACCTGTGCGCGGCTCATTTCCTTACCGTCAGCGGTAATGCAGGAATTAAGCGACATATTCTGAGCTTTAAAAGGAACGGTCTTATATCCGTCCTGTCTGAAAATGCGGCACAGGCCCGCTGCCAGCAGGGTCTTTCCCACATTTGACATCGTACCCTGCAGCATTATTGAT
>ONWK01000305.1 GCA_900321505.1 uncultured Eubacteriales bacterium | reverse complement strand
GGATTTCCGTCCTGGTCTGTCGTATGAGTAAAATTCTCACGGGGATAATCATCATCCCATCCTACTATTACTACACCGTGATCAACATCACCACCCTTGTAATTATAAAATGCATTTGTATCCCAATTAAAATAAATATCAGTATCCATCTGGACCGTACCGGCTACCGCGCCATACTTCATGATCATGTCCTTGATCTCATTCCGATCGGCAGAATCTTTGTAATCCATCTTCTCAATAACTACATAATCATCGTACGCAAGAGATGCATCATACGGCTCAGGAGAACCATCCCAGGTACCCATGTCGGTAATATGATCATCAATATTGCTGTATGGAGCCTTTTCCTCCAGACACAGGCCCGACCACTGTGAAAGAAACTCCAATCCTCCGACAGAAGGATGACCGCCAAGCTCCCACCAATTATATTTTGGCACGGAACTGTCCCCATCAGTATTTCCCAGCGGATCCGGCTGTCTGTTGTATACGAAATAAGCCAGATGTCCCGGCGAGATCTCCTTCACCGGTCCCAGCTCTTCATATGTCTCCTTTGCATAGGAGTATTCTGCACAGGTAGTTATGGCAAATGCCCAGCATGAGGGCATTTTATCCTGATTCTTAACCTTGATCCCTTCCGCCCATTCCTGCTCATCAGCCCGGTATCTTGCCGGTAAATCCTGAGCGTGAAAACCCAGCATAGGTTTGGATGAAGAGGAACTGTCTCTATGGTAGAAATTTGTTTTTACGGGAAGCAGTCCTGTAAGCTTTTTTCTGCCGTTTCCTTCCTCTTCAACAAAAGACGTATTATCATCTTCTGAAGCTTTTTCGGCATATGCAGTCATCCATGGGCCGAAAGCCATGGTTCCGGTAAGTACGAATGTCGTAAGTTTAGTCAGCAGTCTAAAATGATTTTTTTTCATAAACTCACACTCCTAACCATATAATTACTCTTGTGAACGATCATGAAAATCATTCAAATACCCTCACTCCGTTCAGGCTGTTCCTTCGGAGTAGTGCCTGTACGGTTCTCGAAATGCCTGATGGGTTTTCGGAACCTGAAACTCTTTTGATTATATCAAAATGATGAACGATTGAAAAGGGCGGACATATGAAATATCACATATCCGCCCGCATTAGGCTATGTTTTTTATTTCTATTTTTCAGATCATAAGATGCCTGTAATATCCTCATCCGCGGGATATATATCAGCATGTTATTATTTGATCTTCAGAGTTTCAAGCACTGCCTTTGCTTCTTCGCTGCCGAATTTGTATCCGCAGCAGGATACACGTACCGGCTTGCCGTTTGCAGTAGCATATGCTTCAAAGCCATACCCGCCGAAGCCGTCGCTGTAATCAAAGCCTGTCCATTCAATATCACCATATTTGCCGGACACATCCTTCTGCTCATTGGTATAGGTTTTCTTGTTATATTCATACTGATTCTTGCTGACGTCTTCCTTCTCCATCTTGAAATCAAAGAATACAAAAGAAGACTTCTTTACCGAGCAATAATTCGTATCATTCTCATCAAGGGTATCACCTTTTCTGAATTCCCAGCCTTCAGGAACGCCAACCGTATAATCTCCCCAGGTTTCAGTGGATGCGATCTTAAGTCCCTGAGCCTCTGTCTGAGCCTCTGTCTGTGCTTCTGTAGCAACAGGATCAGCCTGTGTAGCTGCGCCTGTATTTGAGCTTCCGCCGTCGCCGCAGGCTGTAAGCGCTGCGCACATGGTAAGGGCAAGAACTGCTGTTACGATTCTTTTCTTCATTTCTTTCTTCCTCCTACTTCTTCCTTCCGGATCATCTCAGTCGCAGGAAAATGACCGGAGTTACGATAGTACGAAATATTTAACGTCGGATATTATAATCACCCCGGAATATTATTGCAATAGATAATTTTAAGGAATTGTCATATCCCATTGCACCCGGTAATGATCTGCTACATACCTATCTGTCCCTTAGCTTCCTCAACGCCTGCCGCAAGTGCATCCTGAATACCGGCTGCATTCTTACCGCCGGCCTGAGCCATGTTCGGACGTCCGCCGCCGCCACCGCCTACCATGGGAGCGATCTTCTTAACAATATTTCCAGCATGGATGCCTGCTGCTACAGCATCATCACTTGCCATAACCAGAAGATTTACCTTTTCTCCTGAAGCAGAAGCCAGGATCACAACGGACTTGCCAAGCTTTGCCTTGAACTCATCGCCCAGATTCCTGAGCTCGTTCATATCCACATCCGTAAGAGCCACGGGCAGTATGGACAGGTCGCCAGCGGTTACCGCATTTCCCATCACATCGGAAGCCGCACTCTTTGCTGCCTCTGCCTTCAGCTTCTGGTTCTCCTGGGTCAGCTTCTTAACCTCCTCGAGCAGTCCCTCGATACGGTTGACCAGACGGTCAGGCTCGGTCTTTGCTGCAGCAGCTGCCGCAAGAAGCTTAGCCTCTACATCCTTATAATAAGCAAATGCACCTTCTCCCGTCAGCGCCTCGATACGGCGGACGCCGGCTGATATGCCCTGCTCGGAAACGATCTTGAAGGTTCCTATAACACCGGTATGAGGAACATGAGTACCACCGCAGAGCTCGATGGAGAAATCGCCCATCGATACTACACGTACTTCCTCACCGTATTTCTCGCCGAAGAGAGCCATGGCGCCTGTCTTCTTTGCGTCTTCAAGGCCCATGACCTTTGTTACAACGGGAAGATCCTCGGAGATTTCCTTATTAACGATCTCCTCAACCTTAGCTATCTCTTCCGCAGTCATGGCCTGATTATGGGTAAAGTCGAAACGGAGTCTGCCGTCCTCAACCAGAGAGCCTGCCTGCTCGACATGATCACCCAGTACGGTCTTCAGAGCCTTCTGCAGAAGGTGTGTAGCTGAGTGATTGCTGCATATCTTTGAACGGCGGCCCGCATCCACGGAAAGAGCTGCGATCTCGCCCACGGAAATGCTTCCGCTCTCGCAGTACCCGATATGCGCGATCTTGCTTCCCGCAACATGAATGGTATCCTGAACCACAAAGGTTCCGTTCTCAGTCCTGATGATACCGCTGTCGCCGGTCTGTCCGCCCATGGTTCCGTAGAATGGAGTGGTTCCGAGAATTACGGAGCCCATATCACCCTCGGAAAGTGTATCTGCAAGTGAGGTTACGGGAGCTGCCCCTTCCTCGCCTTCAACTGTATGTGTAAGGGCAAGGATCTCATCCTCTCCTTCGAGGAAATCATATCCGTTAAAGGATGATGTCATAGCCGCATCCAGCTGCTCATATACAGTCGCATCAGCGCCCATGTAATTGGATACCTTACGTGCGGTACGAGCCTTGATACGCTGCTCCTCCATGCAGGCTGTAAAGCCTTCCTCATCAACGGTGATGCCTTCCTCCGCAAGGATCTCACGGGTAAGATCAAGCGGGAATCCGTAGGTATCGTAAAGCTTAAATGCCTTTTCGCCGGAAAGCTGTTTCTCGCCGGCAGCTGACATTTCCTTCTTATAATCTGCAAGTATGCCAAGACCCTGATCTATGGTCTTGTTGAAATTCTCTTCTTCTTTTCCGAGAACCGCAAAGATATGTGCCTTCTTCTCCTCAAGCTCCGGATAGGCATCCCTTGAATTCTCTATCACGGTTGCTGCAACATCATGAAGGAAGGCACCCTTGATGCCCAGTAACCTGCCGTGACGTGCAGCCCGGCGGAGCAGACGGCGCATAACATAGCCGCGGCCCTCATTTGAAGGCATGATACCGTCGGAAGCCATAAATGTTACGGAACGGATATGGTCTGTGATCACGCGGATCGACACATCGGATTCATATTTTGAACCATACTCCACGCCGGCCAGCTCGGAGATTTTGTCACGGATAGCCTTGATGGTATCAACGTCAAAGATGGAATCAACATCCTGAACAACAACGGCAAGTCTCTCAAGACCCATACCGGTATCGATATTCTTCTGCTTTAAGGTTTCATAATTACCCTTTCCGTCATTCTCGAACTGGGTAAATACGTTATTCCAGACCTCCATATAACGGTCGCAGTCACAGCCTACCGTACAGCCGGGCTTGCCGCAGCCGAAACGCTCTCCGCGGTCATAATATATCTCCGAACAGGGGCCGCAGGGACCGGCGCCATGCTCCCAGAAATTATCCTCCTTACCGAAGCGGAAGATACGTTCCTTAGCTACACCGATCTCTTTATTCCAGATATCAAAGGCCTCGTCATCATCCTGATATACAGAGGGATACAGGCGGTCCGGATCCAGTCCCACAACATCAGTAAGGAACTCCCAGGACCACTTTATAGCCTCATGTTTGAAATAATCTCCGAATGAGAAATTACCGAGCATTTCGAAAAATGTACCGTGACGCGCGGTCTTACCGACATTTTCGATATCTCCCGTACGGATACATTTCTGGCATGTAGTCACGCGTCTCCTCGGTGGTATCTCCTGACCTGTAAAATAAGGCTTCAGGGGCGCCATTCCCGCATTGATCAGCAAAAGGCTGTTATCATTGTGGGGTACAAGTGAAAAGCTCTTCATCCGAAGATGCTCCTGCTTTTCAAAATATGACAGATACATTTCTCTTAATTCATTAACACCATAAGCTTTCACTGCTCTTCTTCCTCCTTCTGTACCTTACTGTCCTTTGCTTTACGCCATTTTGTACCGGTCCAAAAGCCCGCGACAGCAAGCACAAGAAATACTCCGTATTTTATTAAATAAGTGCCGAATTCGGCAAAAAGATCCGACATGTGATTACCTTCTTTCTGCAAGTTCTCTTGTTACATCCTCCCAGGTCACATCCCTTTCAGCCATAAGTACCATCATATGATACAGCAGATCCGAGATCTCGTATTTGATCTCCTCAGCATCAGGATTCTTGGCTGCGATAACAACCTCGGTGGCCTCCTCGCCAAACTTCTTAAGTATCTTATCAATACCCTTATCGAAAAGATAATTGGTATAGGATCCCTCTCTGGGGCGCTTCTTCCTGTCCATGATAACCTTATACACATCCTCAAAAATCGTAAGCGGATTGGTATCATCATAGGACTTCTCCACCAGCGGAGTAAAGAAGCAGCTCCTGTTGCCGGTATGGCAGGCCGCACCTATCTGTGAAACCTTCGCAAGCAGCGTATCCTTGTCACAGTCTATGGTAAGGGACTTTACAAACTGGAAATGTCCGCTGGTCTCACCCTTTACCCAAAGCTCCTGTCTGCTGCGGGAGAAATAGGTCATTCTTCCTGTACGGATGGTTTGATCAAAGGATTCACTGTTCATATAAGCCATCATCAGGACTTCATCAGTCTTATAATCCTGGACGATACAGGGGATAAGACCCTTCTCATCAGTTTTGAACTGATCAAAGGTCATGGAGCTCTCGAAAAGATTCACCTGAACTCCAGCTTCCCTGCAGGCATGCTTGATCTGCATTACATCATGCTGTTGCAGATTATAAAGGCTCATGGTTTCCGCCTGGGTAGCTGTAAGAAGCTCCGCGATCTCCTTTCCGTCCATGCTGTAGGAGGAGGCGATAACCGGAAGACCTACCTCACGGCGTATCTTCTGAACCATCTCAGGGTAATCGGAAAGCTTGTCGTAATGAAGCAGCAGAAGCTCTCCCGCTCCGGCTTCCTTAAGGGTCTTTCCGTAAGCAACAGGATCCGCACATTCGGTAAGATCTATAGTTACTATGATCCTTTCCGAACCGAAGCGGTCAGAAGCCTCACGGACTATACCTATATTTTCAAGAGGCGCCGATTTCATGCAGACCTTTGATGCGCCTGCATAAAGCAGCTTCTTCACATCCTCCAGCCGGCGGACTCCGCCGCAGGCAATGATGGGGATATCCACAACCCTTGAGATCTCCTTGATTATGGGGATATTCTTCTCAAGTCCTTCCCTGGATGCCTGGCTGTCGAAAAATGCAACAGCATCCGCACCGGTATCGTTATAGAATTTTGCTTCTGCCACAGGATCTTCCTTGGTGACGCACGGGATGATCAGTCTGTTTTCCATAGGGTTTCCACCTTTCTTCTTTATGAATACAGCGAAACGCAAAAATTAGCATGATTATATCTCATTTTGTGGGATAACACAATACAGAACTCTGCATATTTGTCGCGTTGTATGCCAAACGGGTATTCGTATGAGCACGATATCCACCCGCGAGCCCTTATCGCGCAAACAACCAAACAGGAGGGGCCCATACCCCTCCTGCTTCCGGTTTACTATATATCAGATCACAGACTTCCCTTTGTGGAAAGGATCTCTCCGTCCAGTCTTTCATCGATACGTGTAGCAAGATGCAGTGCATTTGCGAAGGCCTTGAAAGCCGCTTCGATAATATGGTGGTTGTTGGATCCCGACAGCTGGCGGAGATGCAGATTCATTTCCGCAGCATAGGATACCGCATAGAAGAATTCCTTCGTCATTTCAGTATCGAAATATCCCACTCTCGGAACCGTAAGCTCAAGATCGTAGGAAAGATACGGGCGTCCGGAAAGATCAACTGCACAGAGAACCAGGGCATCGTCCATGGGCATGGTAAATGATGCATAACGGCGTATACCGGCCTTATCTCCTACGGCATCCTTTATGGTCTTTCCGAGCACGATACCCACATCCTCTATGGTGTGGTGACTGTCAACGAAAAGATCACCCTTAGCGCTGAGGCTGAGGTCAAAGAAACCGTGCTTTGCAAAGCTGTTCAGCATGTGATCAAAGAAACCTATACCTGTATCTACCGCTGCCACACCCGATCCATCCAGATCAAGAACAGCCGTGATATCTGTCTCTCCCGTGGTTCTTGATATAACACCCTTTCTTTCGTTCATAGCGTAGTCCTTTCCGATCATCTGTAAGTGAAGCCGAAGTATCCTGCGGCCTACTCAAATCTTACCTTCACAGAATTCGCATGTGCTGTAAGCCCCTCAGATTCTGCAAATTTCATGATATCCTTATAAACATTCTCCAGTGCGTCTCTGGAATAGCTTATGATACTTGACTTCTTGATGAAATCATCAACACCCAGAGGTGAGAAGAATCTTGCGGTACCGTTTGTCGGGAGAACGTGGTTGGGTCCTGCAAAATAATCTCCCAGAGGCTCCGACGAATACTCTCCCAGGAACATGGCTCCGGCATTCTTAATACGTGTCATGGTCTGGAAGGGATCCTTCGTAAGTATCTCCATATGTTCGGGAGCGATGGTATTTGCGATCTCGACAGCCTCATCCATACTGTCCGCAACGAAAATGTATCCGAAGTTATCCAGGGACTTTTCGATTATCGCTTTTCTTTCAAGTCCGGCTGTGAATTTATCAGTCCAGTCCGATACCTCCTTAGCCAGCTCATCGCTGGTTGTCACCAGTACTGCAGACGCAAGCTCGTCATGCTCCGCCTGAGACAGAAGGTCTGCAGCCACGTATTTTGCGGTTGCTGTTTCATCGGCAAGCACCAGGATCTCGCTTGGACCTGCAACGGAATCGATGCTTACATGTCCGAATACCATACGCTTTGCGATGGCAACGAAGATATTTCCGGGGCCAACGATCTTATCCACCTTGGGTATGGTCTCGGTACCGTATGCAAGAGCTGCGATAGCCTGTGCGCCTCCGCATTTATAAATCTCTGTAACGCCTGCTTCATTTGCAGCAACAAGGGTATTCGGATATACAACGCCCTCTGCATTACACGGTGTGGTCATTACAATATTCGGAACGCCCGCCACTTTCGCCGGCACAACATTCATAAGCACTGTTGAAGGATATGCAGCCTTTCCTCCGGGAACGTAAACTCCGGCGTACTCCACCGGTGTGATCTGCTGTCCGAGGATGCTGCCGTCCGGTTTTGTGGTGATCCAGCTGTTCCTCTTCTGAAGCTCATGATAAGCTTCGATATTCTTAATAGCCTTACGGATCACCGAAAGCAGCTCGGGATCCACCGCCTTATAAGCGGCATCTATCTCTTCCTTCGTTACCCTCATGGTTTCGGAAGTAAGAACCGCCTTGTCGAATTTCTCTGTATAACCGAGCAGAGCCCGGTCTCCCCCGTTGTGTACGGCCTCAACTATATCCTTTACCGCAGCTTCATAGGGACCGTAATCGTCCTGTGATCTTTTTATAAGTCCCTGTATGTCAGCCTTTATCTCCGGTGTAACTTTAACTATACGCATAATACATCTCCTCTGTCAGGCACAAATCTGTGTGTCATTGATTCCTTCACTCAGCCTTCAACGCCTCATTTACATCCATAAGGAACTTCTTTATCCTTTCATGCTCCATTTTGAGGCTTACCTGGTTAACAACTATACGTGCAGAAAGCGGACATACCTCCTCCAGCACCTGCAGACCGTTTTCCTTAAGTGTGGAGCCCGTTTCAACTATATCCACGATGACGTCGGACAGTCCCACGATAGGCGCCAGCTCAACAGAACCGTTCAGTTTTATGATCTCAACGCTCTGATTCTTCTTATTCTTGAAATAATTCTTTGCTATATTCGGATACTTGCTGGCAACACGGATGATCTCATTTTTCTTCAGCAGCTCTCCTGCTGATTCTGGTCCGCAGACACACATCCTGCAGGCGCCGAATTTAAGATCCAGAACCTCATAAAGATTCCTCTCCTCCTCAAGCAGCGTATCCTTTCCGACCACGCCTATATCGGCTACACCATATTCAACATATGTGGGCACATCGCCGGGCTTTGCCAGGAAGAACCTCAGGCCAAGCTCTTCATTTGTGAAAATAAGCTTGCGGGTGGAGGGATCCTTCATCTCTTCGCAGGTGATCCCGATCTTCTCAAAGAGAGCCATGGATTTCTTAGCCAGCCGCCCTTTTGCAAGCGCAAATGTAAGATACCGCATTTATAACTCCTCCTCCATAAGATCCGCAAAATTCATCTCTTTTTCTTCCTTCGCCAGACGGTCGCTTACCAGGATCTTAGTTTCAGACAGGAAATAAAATACCTTGTATACCCTGTTTCTGTCCGCGTAGGCCAGATACTCGGTAAGGGCATGTCTGGTGGATTTCCTGATGAGCTCGGTCTTGATATCCGCATTTCTCAGCCTCTTAGCCAGAGTCACCGCCGGCTCCTGATATTCTACAGGATAAATAACCAGCGTCCGGTCTATGGGACTTAAGGGCAGGATCTGCTGATGATTTAGGCTCGTCATAAGCGCATCTATATCCACGGCAAATCCGATGGACGGAGCATCCTTGCCGAACTGCTGCATCAGATCATTGTAGCGTCCGCCTCTTACTATGGCATCACCGGTACCATAGGTATAACCGCTGAAAACAATACCTGTATAATAATCGTAACCGTTCAGCATTCCAAGATCGATGCTGATATATTTATCATATCCGTAGAGCTGCAGTGCACTGTAAACCTTTCTCAGCCTTTCCACTGCTTCCAGGGCTCTGCGGTTTTCCGTGTATTCCTCGGCTATATCAAAGGTCTCCGGTCCGCCGATCAGACGGTCAAAGCCAGAAAGCGCCTGGAGGGTATGCTCCGGAAGCTCAAGATTATCCACATATTCACTGAGGCCGAAGAAATTCCTGGCCTGTATAAGATCACGGATCTCATTCTCTTCTTCAATGCTGACTCCGGCTTCCTCCATAAGGCCCTTGAAGAAATCCACCTCACCGATGGCAATCTGGAATTCAGTCAGCCTTGAGGCCCTCAGTATATCTATGACACAGGAAAGCATCTCCGCATCTGCAGCGGAGGAATCATCATTTACCAGCTCACAGCCGATCTCTGTCGTAATGCTGGGCTTTCCCTGATGCTGAAGCGTATTCTTAAATGTCTTTCCCTGATAACAGAGACGTACCGGCAGCTCCTCGTCCGCATAATACTTTGCCACGCAGCGGGCAACGCTGGGCGTAAAATCCGGTCTGAGCACCAATGTATTATTCTCTCTGTCAAAGAACTTATACATCTCGTTGGAATGCGCCGAGCCCTTTTCCATATTAAAAATATTAAAATACTCAAAGCTTGGTGTCTCTATATCGTGGTAGCTGTACAGATGCAGAACATGGTGGATATCACGGAGCAGCTGGTTCTTTCTCCGGCATTCATCTCCGTAAACATCCCTTACACCTTCCGGCGTATGAAGCAGGGTCTCTTTCATTTTCAGAATCTCTCCTTTGGGGTTTACACATAGATATGTGTATAATACTTCAATGAGATGAGATACGCAAGGGGAAAATACAGCTCAGATGCTGTTCCTGCTCTCATCATAAGAAAAGTGAAGGATCCCCTGACTGAGTCAAAAGGATCCTTCGCTTTATTGTATGGCTTCTTTCAGATAACTTTCAAATAACGGGTCTACAGTACCCTGAACACTCCCACAACCTTACCCAATATACTGCAGTCCTGCACTATGATAGGATCCATAGTGTCGTTCTCCGGCTGAAGGCGGATATGGTCCTTCTCCTTGTAAAATGTCTTTACCGTAGCCGAATCATCTATCAGCGCCACAACTATATCGCCGTTATTTGCAGTCGGGGTCTGTTCGACAAATATCAGATCTCTGTCATAAATGCCCACATTTATCATGCTTTCTCCCTTAACCCTCAGCATGAATGAAGGCTTTCCGGGAAGGAATTCGGGAAGTATGGGGATATAGTTCTCGATATTCTCTTCCGCAAAGATGGGCTGGCCTGCGGCTACCTGACCTATCAGCGGGACATTTATCAACTCACGTCTGGAAAGATTGAAATCCGAATCATCTACAATCTCCATAGCCCTGGGTTTTGTCGGGTCCCTTCTTATATAGCCCATATTCTCAAGCTTGTTCAGCTGGGCATGTACAGAGGATGAAGAACTGAGGTGAACCTCTTCGCCGATCTCACGCACCGACGGCGGATAGCCTCTCGAAAGAATGCTGTTCTTGATGCATTCCAGTATCTCCTGCTGCTTCTGTGAAAGCGCCCTTTTCTCCTGCCTGTTATCCATGGATTATCCTCCTCCGATCTTATGGATATTTCTATATTAACACAGCTCACGGCAAATTGCAAACATTTGTTCGGACTATTATCATTTCATTTTTTCTGCAGG
>ONWK01000300.1 GCA_900321505.1 uncultured Eubacteriales bacterium | reverse complement strand
CCCATCTGACCGTTCTGCGGATATTGTCCCGGATAACCCATCTGACCGTTCTGCGGATATTGTCCCGGATAGCCCGTCTGATCGTACTGCGGCATCTGGTTTCCATATCTCCTGTACATCGAGGACGCAAATGCATCCTCTCTTTGCCTGGCGGCATTGGAAAACTCATCTTCCCCCATAAGCGCATCCATCACCTGCCCCAACAGATGTCTTCTCCAATAATAACTCATTTTGATACCTCCGTCATTTACGGTCCCCCGGTCAGTTTACACCTGATCAGGACGGGTAAATTTTATTATACCATGAGTTCGGTACATTTCCACCTGCTTTTTTCATCCCGCACCGGCAAAACATTTGAATAACATTTGAATATTTGTAAAGGAATTATGGCAAAACCATGAATAATGTGATACAATAACTTTTAAGTGCGCGGCACCCGTGAACCCTGATGAAGATGTCCCGGGCGCTGTATGCTATGATGCTTTACGGGGGTGAGTTCATGCGGAAAGGAAAGAGGCTTAAAAGGATGATCGCTATCGTCCTTCTTTTTGTGCTTTCTTTGCATGCGCTGATACCCTTCACTGCTCACGCCCACGATTTTGAATCCAAAAAAGTCCGCGTCGGATGGTATGAGTCTGCCTTCCATACCACCGACCAGTTCGGCCGCCGTTCAGGTTTCGGATATGAATACCAGCAGCGTATCGCCACATATACAGGCTGGACCTACGAATATGTGGAAGGCAGCTGGTCGGAGCTTTTTGAAATGCTCCAGAACGGAGAGATCGACCTCCTCAGCGATGTTTCCTATACCGAAGAACGGGCCCAGAAGATCCTTTTCTCCAGTGAAGCCATAGGACAGGAAAGCTACTATACCTTTATTTCCCCTGATAATACAGAGGTCAAGCCGGACGACTTTTCAACCTTTGACGGTAAGAAGGTCGGCGTCAACAAGAACAGTATCCAGGAAAAGCTCTTTAAGGAATGGGCGGAGAAGAATGACGTCCGGCCCGAGATCGTGGAACTTACGGTAAAGACCCCCGAACTGATGCAGATGCTTGCTGACGGGGAGATCGACATTCTTGTCACACTGGATACCTACGGCAACAGCTACGATATCGTGCCCGTATGCAAGATAGGATTTGCGGAATCATTTTTCGGCATCAACAAGAACAGGCCGGACCTGAAGCATGATATCGATTCTGCCATGAGCCGTATCTTTGAGGAAAACCGGGATTTCAACCAGCAGCTTACCGAAAAATACAACAAGTCTTCCTCCGTTACCCATTTCCTGAGACCTGAGGAGAAGGAATGGCTTAAGGACCACAGTACCATACGTGTGGGATACCGGGACAATTATCTCCCCTTCTGTGCGAAGGATGACAAGAACGGAGTACTTCGCGGTGCACTGGCCGATTACATTTTCTTTGCCGAAAATGCCGAGATCAATGCCGATATTCATTTTGAGGCTGTTGCATATAAAAACACCACCGAAGCCCTTGATGCCCTGAAAAATGGTGATATTGACTGCGTCTTCCCCTTATCGCTGAGTACCTTCGACGGTGAACAGTACGGTATTATCCTTACGGAACCTTATGTGAATATGGAAATGTATGTTGCTGTCCGGTCCGACGACCGGCAGGGACTGTCTGCAGATAAAAACCGGAAGATGGCCGTAGTAGAAGGAAATCTCAACGCCCAGAATTTCCTGAAGGATAACTTCCCCAACTGGACTCTTGTACCCTTTGAAAATACCACTGACATGTTCAGGGCTGTTGCCAATGAAGAGGCGGATTGTCTCCTGATCAGCAGCTACCGCATCAACTACTTAAGTGATCTCTGTGAGAAATACAAGCTGTCTACCCTTTCCACCGGCAAAACCATGGAGTTATCCTTTGCCGTAAGAAAAGAGGACGATTGTCTGTACTCGATCCTTAACAAGCTTAACCGGCTGCTCCCGCGAACTTCCGTGAATACGTCACTGACACATTATTCCTTCAGGGACACAAAGGTCAGCTTCGGAGATTTTTTAAAGGACAATCTGATTTATGTCATAGCTGTTTTCGCTCTTATCGTAGTGGTATTCCTTCTGATGCAGATACGGAATATGCGTTCCACCGCAAAAGCAGCGGAAGGTCAGCAGATCATTTCCGAGGCGGAACGCGACCAGCTGACCAATCTGTACAACTGGAACTTCTTCCTCATCTATGCGAACCGGCTGTATCACGATAACCCCAAAACGCCGATGGATGCCATCGTCATGAACATCGACCGTTTCCATTCGGTAAATGCACTGCACGGGCGGGAATTCGGTGACCGTCTCCTTCGTGAAATGGGTGAGGAGATCCGTGACTTCCTTACAGAGAATGAAGGTATTGCCAGCCGTTTCGAGGCTGACCGTTTTGATATCTACTGCCGCCACATAGATGAAAATGAGCTTGAGGTAAAGCTTCTGCGTTTCCAGAAGCGTATTGACAGGATCTCCAACAACACCAGCATCCATCTGCGTGTGGGGATCAAACCCTGGCAGGAGGGTATAGAGCCTGTACAGCAGTTTGACTGTGCGCGTACAGCCTGCAACATGATGCGCGGCGATTATAAGAAGCAGATCATGATCTATGACGCCGCCATGGGCAACCGGGAGGAAAGGGACCAGCTTCTTCTGAACGACTTCGGCCGTGCTTTGGAGGAGCATGAGCTTAAGGTCTATTACCAGCCGAAATATGACATCAGGCCTGATACTCCGGTACTTGCAAGTGCCGAGGCTCTGGTACGCTGGCAGCATCCGCTTCTGGGTACCATCTCACCTGCTATCTTTATCCCGCTTTTTGAGCAGAGCGGACTGATCAGCACACTTGACAAGTATATCTGGGAAGAGACCGGCCGTCAGATCGCGGAATGGCGGGATAAGTACGGAATCACCCTTCCGGTATCCGTCAACCTCTCCCGTGTGGACGTATTCGATCCCAATCTTTACGATATACTGAATGATATCGTAAGAAAGAATAAGTTAAAGCATTCGGATTTCCTGCTGGAGATCACGGAATCGGCCTATACGGAAAATGCAGAACAGCTGATCCTGGTTATCGATAAGCTGCGTACAAAGGGCTTCCACATTGAAATGGACGATTTCGGTTCGGGCTACTCTTCTCTGAACATGCTCTCAACCATGCCCATAGATGCACTGAAGATGGATATCGAGTTTATCCGGAACATCGAGCGTAATGAAAAGGATCTCCGTCTTGTGGAGCTGATCGTGGATATCGCGCGGTACCTGAATGTACCGGTTATCGCCGAGGGCGTGGAGACCGAAGGCCAGCTGAAGCTGCTTCGCGGCTCCGGATGCGACCTGGTACAGGGCTACTATTTCTCACGTCCGCTTAAAGCGGAGGATTTCGAAAGAAATCTGCTTGATCATCTTAATGACGGAAAATGATCCGATCTAACATATGACATAAGCGGGCCTCAGACAAACTGAGGCTCGTTTCTTTGTATTGCAGGATCGATCTGAAACACAGGTCTTTCATCTGTGTTCCTTCATGAATTCATCGGGTACAGAACCGTTACCTGTTTTTTGAAAAAAGAACATTAAATTATAAAAATAGGTGCTTTTTTTATATCTTTCCAGAGCAGAAACTCTATAATTCATGTAACAATCCTGAAATAAGGGTCTTTTTGTTCTGCAAAACATGCTGACATATCAGGAGAGACTGAACTATGGCCAAGACCACTAACATGACAACAGGTTCACCTGCGAAGCATATCCTGCGCTTTGCCATACCTTTATTGCTCGGAAATCTCTTCCAGCAGTTTTACAATCTGGTGGATACCATTATCATCGGACAGTATCTGGGAACCTCCGCGCTTGCATCCGTGGGCGCAACAGGCTCCATCTGTTTCATGATCATCGGTCTCTGCCTCGGTATCTGCGCGGGCTTCGGTATCCCCGTCGCACAGCGCTTCGGTGCAAAGGATTATTCGGAAATGCGCCGCTATATAGTCAATGCCGTATGGACCTCCATCGCCCTTGCCGCTGTCATCACAACCGCGGTGCTGATCCTCTGTGACAATATCCTTCAGGCCATGAACACTCCTGAAGATATCTATGACGGCTCCTACACTTACGTATACATACTCTTTATGGGTATCCCTCTGACGATCATGTACAATCTGTGTGCCAGTGTGGTACGTGCCATGGGAGACAGTAAGACCCCTCTTTACTTCCTGATCATTTCATCACTGCTGAATATCATTCTTGATCTGATCCTTGTAAAGCCCTTCGGAATAGCCGGACCGGCCTGGGCAACGGTGATCTCCCAGGGTGTCTCGGCATTTCTGTGCCTAATTTATCTGTGGAAGAAATACCCTGTCATTCATCCGGAAAAGGGTGAGAGAAGCTTATCCCTCCCTCATGTGGGACGGCTTCTGCTTCAGGGGCTTCCCATGGGGCTTCAGTACTCCATCACCGCCATCGGCAGTGTTATCCTGCAGACTGCGGTAAACGGACTCGGTTCGGCATATGTGGCAGCCATGTCCGCCGGAGCAAAGCTGTCCATATTCTTCTGCTGCCCGTTTGAAGCGCTGGGCAACACCGCCGCAACCTATGGCGGACAGAATATCGGCGCCGGCCGCCCCGACCGTATCGGAAAAGGGATCAGAGTGCTGCTTTTCTACGGTTTTATATATTCCATCGCAGCAGCCGTTGTTCTCTTTCTTTTCGGAGGACAGTTGTCCCGTCTCTTCATGGATCACCCCGATCCCTTTATCGAAGAAAACGCGCACCTCTTTCTGAAATTCAACAGCGCCTTCTATTTCCTGCTGGCAGTTGTAAACATCGTCCGTTTCATGATCCAGGGTATGGGATACTCAATCCTCGCAATAGCCGCGGGTGTTCTGGAAATGATCGCCCGCTCTGTCGTGGGTTTCGTCTTTGTCGACCACTACGGTTTCCCTGCAGCATGCCTTGCCAATGCCTCCGCATGGGTCGCCGCGGACGCATTTCTTATTATCGCATTCCTGGTGATCCTCAGAAAAGAAAAAAAGAAAGTGGAGCAGAAAACACTTTTTCTTTGAAAAAAATGAAAGAAATTAATGCATAGTTAAGGACATTTTGTTAATAATATGTTATAATTCCTGTCATAAGGGGTTTTTATGCCCAAAAATGCCGGGCAGGATCCCGATCTGCAGGCCTTCTTCTCATGAGACAGGTACTGTACAGGACAGGTGCGATACATGGACGAACGTAAGGTAATATATTATTCCGATGAACTTAATGATGAATTCTCCGTAGCGCAGATCACACCGCGCAGGATCGATGAGAATTACGTGTACATATATACCTCACGTTTCAAAAGGTTCACACACTTCTTCTGGTACAGAGTTATCGCAACGCCCATTGCGTTTGCATATGTTAAGTTTACCTTCGGACAAAAGGCTAAAGGAAGATACAAGCTTGCGAAACATAAAAAGGACGGATATTTCATGTATGGCAACCATACACAGGATATCGGAGATGCGTTCATTCCGAATGTGAGCAACTTTCCGAAGACCAATTATATCATCGTCCACCCTAACAACGTATCCATGCCTGTTCTGGGAAAGATAACCCCTTCCCTCGGAGCCCTGCCGATCCCCGACGAGCTCTCGGCATATAAGAATTTCCTTAATGCCATTGAAACCCGCATAGCTGAAGGTCACAGCGTGGTAGTATATCCGGAAGCACATATCTGGCCCTATTATACAAAGATCCGGAATTTCCCGGATACATCCTTTGCCTATCCCGCAAAGCTGGGGTCACCGGTATACTGTTTCACCAACACCTATCATAAGCGAAGGTTTTTTAAGCATCCAAGGATCATTACCTATATCGACGGACCCTTCTATCCTGATATGGATAAGCCGTTAAAGCTTCGCCGGAAAGAACTCCGTGACAAGGTATACAACTGTATGTGCAAAAGGGCAAGAAGATCCGATCACGTACAGATCAGATATATAAAACAGGAGAATAACTCATGATCGATATTCTGTTCTGCGGAAACGACGGAGTCTATGACGGTATGCTCACCTGTGCGCTGTCCATTCTTATGCGTACGAAGACCGAAGAACCGTTCTGCTTTCATATTTTTACCATGGACGTTTCCCACCTGGACGAAAGATACACCTGTATATCCGATGAGCATATCCGTTCTATGGAAGCAACCGTTAAGGAGTTCAATGCGGAAAACCGCGTAAAGCTCTATGATGTAAGCTCCTACTATATGAAAGCCTTTTCCGGCTGTCCCAACGAGGGAGCCTACTGCTCACCCTACACGCTCATCCGGCTTTTTGCCGATGTGGTTAAGGGGATCCCCGACAAGCTCCTGTATCTGGATGCGGATATCATGTTCAACCGTGATATACAGCTGCTCTGGGATACCGATCTTACGGATTATGAATATGCCGCAGCAAGGGATCATTACGGAAAATATCTGCTCTATCCGAATTATATCAACGCGGGCGTACTGCTTTTCAACATGAAGCTATCCCGTGAGACCGGCCTTTTCAAAAAGGCACGGTGGTGGATCAAGAAGAAGAAGCTGACCTTCGCCGACCAGAGTGCGCTGATCCGCTCAACAACAAAAAGAAAGGTGCTGCCCCAGCGGTATAATGACCAGAAATTCCTGCATAAACACACGGTGGTACGGCATTTTTCAAAACGGCTGTTCTGGCTGCCGTATCCGCATACCGACAACATAAAGCAGTGGCACATTGAGAAAGTACATTCCATTTTCAGATATCATCAGTTTGATGATATTTACGATAAATACCTTAGCATTATCAATCCATCTCCAAAGGAGTGACCATGAAGGAAACGATCATCCCTATCTTTTATGCCTGCGACGATGCATTTGTAAAATTCACCGTCGTATCGATGTCCTCAATGATAAGGAACGCTTCGAAGGACTACAAATACATAGTGCACATCCTTCATACCGAGATCTCGGATAAAATGAAGGAAAAGGTTTACAAACTAGCAACCGAGAACTTTGAGATAAGCTTTGTTGATGTCACCTCATACCTGCATTCAATATCGGACAAGCTTCCGCTGCGTGACTACTACTCCAAGACCACATATTTCCGGCTGTTCATAGCGGAAATGTTCCCACAGTATTCAAAGGCCCTCTATCTTGACAGTGATACGGTAGTTCTCGGAGACGTAAGCCAGCTGTATCTGACCGATATCGGAGACGCATATCTCGGAGCCTGCCACGAGCAGGTCATGGTGCAGACCCGTGAGTTCGGAACCTATGTTGAAAAGGTTGTGGGCGTGTCGAGATACAATTTCTTTAATGCGGGACTTATGCTCATCAACTGTGAACAGTTCCGCCTGCATTTTGTACTTGATAAGTTCATCGACTATCTGCACTACTACAATTTTGTAGTTACACAGGATGAGGACTATCTGAACCTTATCTGTAAGGATCATGTATACTGGCTCGACCAGCGCTGGAATACCGAGACCTTCGGGGAGATTCCCTATCCGCTGGACCAGGCGAAGATGATCCACTATATAATGGTCAACAAGCCGTGGCATTACGAATACTGTATATGCGGCGAGTATTTCTGGAAATATGCGAAGGAGACCGAATTCTACGAGGAACTGCTTAATATGCAGCGTTCCTATAGCGACGCCGATAAGGCTAAGGATGCCCAGTCATCGAAGAACCTCATCCAGCTTGCAATAAACGAGATTCACAGAGAGGATAATTTTATGAACCGTGTCAATCATGATAAGCGTGATCAGGACCGTGTAAATATCCTAAATAAGATCGAGCAGTATGAGCGGGAAGGGCGTTTCGACGAAGATGTTGAGAACGACCCGCCCGGACGTATGCTCATGCCCGATGAGATCGAATATGTGCGTAAGACCAAAGCTGAAAAGCTTAAAACAAAAATGGCCTTCAAAATGGCCCACAAGTTTATAGACCAGCTCGTCGAAGAAAATAAATTCATAGTTAAAGAATTCAAGGGGATTGAGAATTTCAAAAACCTTGAGTGCGGTGCAGTGATCACCTGCAATCACTTCAATGCCTTTGACAGCTTTGCCATCCAGCTGGCGTATGAAGCAGCAGAGCAGCCAAACCGCAACTTCTGGCGTGTGATCCGTGAAGGAAATTATACCTCCTTCCCCGGATTCTACGGATTTCTGATGCGTCACTGCAATACACTGCCGCTGTCATCGAATCCCGCTACAATGAAGAAGTTTTATAAGGGTGTCACCGAGCTGATCTCTAACGGCGACTATGTGCTTTTCTATCCGGAGCAGAGTATGTGGTGGAATTACCGCAAACCCAAGCCTTTAAAGAGAGGCGCTTTCCAGTGTGCCGCAAGAAGTGCAGCGCCTGTACTGCCCTGCTTCATCACCATGAAGGATTCGGATGTAATGGGTGAGGACGGTTTCTATGTTCAGGAATATACCATCCATGTATCGCCTCCGATCTTCCCGGAGAAGGACCTTTCTCTCCGCCAGCAGGCAGAGATCATGATGAAAAAGAATTTCGACGTATGGAAGGAGATCTACGAAACAGAGTATCATATCCCTCTTTCCTACACGACCACCGAAAATATGACCCAGCTTAAGGACTTTCTGTAAAATAGCTCAGGAGGAGGGGAATATCCCCCTCCTCCTGCTCGTTAAAATGAGACATGCCGGCATCTCCGATCGCTTCGTGATCGGAGATGCCGGCATGTCTCATTTACACTGACAGCTTCCTGATCACGGTGTCCCCGTGGCATTGGCCAGCTTCTCATTTATCCTGTTCATTACCTCCTGGTAATATGCATTTTCCTCAGGGGACAGCTCTGAAATATCCAACCCCTGGACCTTCTTCATAACATCCTCGTATCCTTCGATAAACTTTTCATATTCCGCCTGCATATTCGGATCATAGGCTTCCTGGAATTTAACTATATACTCGATATATTTATCAAAATACTCTTCATAATCATCCATGGTTTTCTTAAAATCTGCCCGGATCCCGAAGCCTGCCTCCTGCCCCGTTTGTTCTTCGGTGGTAACCGAAGGACGGTCAAGTATCCTTACGGAGGAAAAGATCCTGTCCGTTTCGGTATCATAATCTGTAAAATGGCCTTCAAAGGCACCCATGGAAAGATTATACAGTTTATCTCCTGCCTGTATGTATAAAGCGGATATCTGCATCCTCTTTCCGCTTATCACACATTCTCCGGCCGCCGTCATGGAATAGTAAAAATCATCTGTCACAAAGGAATTCGTAAGTTCTATGCCACCGGATTCCATGTCTCCGTTAAAATCATTAATAAGCTCCGACTGAACTGCGGCAGATGAGAGATCAGAAGAAAAATCTCTTTCCTCAACCATCAGCATACCGTAATCCGGATAGAAATATGCCGCTCCGTTATCATTCAGTACCCCATCTCCCCGCCATCCCGAGGGTACCGTATACTCCAGATATCCTGCAGTACAGGTTTTGTAGGTCATCACTTCTTCACCGAAGCTGATGCCGGCCAGAAAATCCTTTAACTCCTTCTGATGGTCTTCTCCATCTTTCTGAAAGAACTGAATGATATACCAGTTATTATTGCTTCTTACGACATATAAATACAGGCAGTAGCTCTCGTCAGACATCATGAAATCACCGGTAACGCCGAAGGCCGGTCTGCCGCCGATGGGGCCGCAGTCAACAAGCGTCATATTCGCATCATAATTAGCGGAAAGACCGTCCCTGTACTGTGCCTGTACATCAGGGCTTGTAGGGTCTCCGCTGTCTTCCATGACGGATATAATGAGCATCGATTCCTTCAGATTAAATTGTACGTTACCGTTTTTTTCAATACCCTCCCCGGCCCACACATCACTGACGGAATATGTCATATTTTTAAGATTGAATATTCTGCCTGCTCCCGTAGTTACAGAAGCTTCTGTTGATGCTGCGGTACCGGCTTCTGTGGTTACCGGCACTGTCTCTGTCGTTTCTTCCTGCTTTCCGCATCCGCATAACAGAAGCAAAAGGGAAATAAAGAAAAACCTGCTCTTCAT
>ONWK01000296.1 GCA_900321505.1 uncultured Eubacteriales bacterium | reverse complement strand
TTCTCTGTATAATACAGATACTGATACCATTTCTCGTCTGTATAGTCTCTCAATTTCCCATCCCTCACTCACTGTAAAATGCGTCCAGATTCCGCTTGAACAATCTGGCCGGTCTGTGTCCCGCGCCCTTTTCCTCAGACATGGTCTCAATCACATATGGCGCTGTCTTGCGTCTGAAATTCGGCGTCAGAAGCTTCTCGCCCAGAATGATCTCATGGGCCTCCTGAAGACTGTACAATGTAAACTTCTCCGGCATCAGATCAAATACGATCCTGCCGGATTGTGCCGTCCTTTCACGGAGTGACTGAAAAGCCCGCACTATGATCTCCGCATGGTCAAAGGCAAGTCCGTCATTTTCCACTATCCGGTATTCGGTTTTCTCATGGTGTTTGCTGAAGGTACGGATCTCTTCCACTATAGCCGAAAGCTGCGTTGTTCCGCTGTCCAGCTTCAGCCTGTATCTTGTCCGTATATCGGCGCTGTCCTTTTTCACATGCTTTTTCAATTCCTCACGTTCCACATCAATGAAGAACCAGGCTGCCTCTCCTGCATCCGAGCCTGCGGAAATGGTACATTTCTTTTCATCCACCAGCGCAAGAAAGCCCTGGGATACGACCCATCCCCTGGGGTCGCGTCCCGGTGCGCTGAAAACGCCAAAGGGTTCCAGAAATGCATTATCCACCGAGGTTTCCTCCTTCAGCTCCCTGAGAGCGGTTTCCTCCAGCTCCTCTCCCTTTGCGGCAAAACCGCCGGGCAGAGCATAATAATCCTTATAGGGAAAGCCTCCTCTCCTGATGAGCAGCACTCCCAGTCTCTTCGCCGGATCCTTCCGGTAATCGTCGGCATCTCCCGTTGAAAGGATAGCGAAAACCGCAATATCCGCCGTAAGCGACGGTCTGTCATATTTTGAAAGATCATATTTCCGGAGAAATTCCTTTTCCTCCTCAGACATCACATAGCTGTTCATATTCACTCCTCTTCGGGACACTGCCCTTTATAAAAAGACTTCGCCTTCTGATCCTTTTCTCTTATCATTCCATCTTATACTCATTTTGAACATTTGACAAGGCGGACAATCGCACAGGAGAGGAATTTATTCCCATCCAACCCGATTGTCGCGTTGAATGTTTATGGGCATTCGTGAAGGCGCGACGCCCACCTGGTACCCTTAAAGCCCATGAAAAAAAGTTATTCATCATAAACACATAAAGGTCGTATATGCTCTGTCTGCTCTTAGAAGCATATACGACCCTTACCTCCGGAACCTTTATGAAAATTTCTTGTAACTGTTCATGCACATCTGCTCCGCCTGGTCCTTGAGCACCTGACGCACTCTCTTGTCTCACCATCGGAAATGTAGTCTGCCATTTTCGCTATCTTGCCCGCATATTCGTTAACATGTGTAACCGCTGCAGTCATGCGCATTTTCACCCTGCCCGCAAGCCGCTCGCTGTCAAAGTCTTCCCTGATCCGGCGGATGAAGGCATTCTCTTCAAGTCTGCCGTAACGAAGTGTACCCTGGTGGGGATTCGGTACATTTGTAAGGTCTCTCATGTCCGGATTGATCTCGTCCTTTCCGCATTCCTCAGGGAAGGGTCCGGCCCCGTGACGAGTAAGATATGTTCTTGTCACATAACACACCTCCACATCCATCATGCGGCATGCCGGCTCCCGCTGATCATACACCTCCACATCTACCATAGGGCATGCCGGTTTCCGCTGATCATACATCTCCGCATCTACCATAGGGTATGTCGGCTCCTGCTGATCATACATCTCCACATCTACCATAGGGCATGCCGGTTCACGCTGATCATACATCTCCACTTCTACCATAGGGTATGCCGGTTTCCGCTGATCATACACCTCCACATCCATCATAGAGCTTGCCGGCTCCCACTGACCATACAGCCGGCGTAGTATCTCAACCTTCCTGCACGTATTTCCCGTATCCGGCATATAAAGATACTCGTTATCACCGGTATCCTTGTAAATGTGTCTGACAGCATTCTCCGCATCCAGCATATGAAGATATTCCCTGAGCAGTTCCGCCGGATTTCTCAGTCCCGTATTACTGGGGGTGGTATGACAGCCGTAATCCTTCCTGCATCTGTCCAGCAGAAGTCCCTGCCCCGCTTCGAATATGAGCCGGTCGTATTCTCTCAGCACATCAACCCCTTTCATCCGTACCAGGCTGCACATCTGCCTGAAATCATATATATAACTTCTTATCAGTCCCTCATCCTCAAGTATATCCTTCCACCTTTCAGGTATCTCACAAATGCCCAGCCGGTCAAAACGTCCGTACATCTGCTCTCTGCAATCAGTTCTCAGATAATTCTGCAGCTGTTCATCGGAAAGGTCCGCCATTTCACCCAGCGAAAGCCCGTCCCGAAGAAGCGTCTCCCATATCCCGACGCCGCAGCTGCCGTGCCTTCCCGCACCGCGGTGTTCCTCTATGATCTGATTTGTGATCATATCATACGGCGTTGTCACCGGGCATTCCGGATCCATGAATACCTTCCGTTCTTTCATTACGCCTTCTATCTGCTTTATTTTCTGCTCCGGCCCCGGTATCTCAAATACCACTCCATTTTCCAGAAGTTCCTCGTATTCATCCATAAAGATCATCGGATTTACTATGAAATACCGGGGCAGCCAGGTATCCGCTCCTGCCAGTGTTCCGGAGCCAAAGTGGTGAAATACATGCCTGATACCTGAGGGAGTGGTGACCGTATGCCCGCGCTGTGCCCCGCCGTTGCTGCAGATCACCAGCGTCTCCCGGCCTGACTTCACAGCCTCTGCCGCAAAATAGTCCGTCATAAGGCCTTTACCTTCATCACCGAAATTTCCGCCGATCACTATCTTAACGTCCTGCATACAGTCACCTCCTTCTTCAATACGTTTATGGTGGTCAGATACCTGACAACCATTTAGGATCAGCCGCTTTCACCTGCTGCCATGAGATACCCACTGCCTTAGGGAACACCTTTCATCCGCTACCAGGAGATCCCCACAGCCTTCGGGAGCTCCACACGGCCTTTCTTCAGCGCTTCATTTCCTGCGTGTGCGGTAACGATCCTGATGATCTCATCCGCTATCTTATCCAGACCGGCTACTTTTATCTGCTGTTTCCCCAGCATTTTCTCCCAGCTTTCAAGATCTCTTTCCAAATTTCTGTGACCCCTGTGATCCACATAAATGTGATACACCTCGTACTTATCCAATACTTCGGGAAGAAGGTCGGCGGTATCAACATCCTTATCGATCTGCCGTCCGGTAACCTTGCCCAGTCTTTCTCCCGGAATATAAGGGTTGATCGCCTCATCGCCCATGGTGATGATCAGTCCCTTTTTCCCGCGTTCCCAGGCATCCAGCCTTACATGATTAACCGCAAAATACCACGCTGCTGTATAGGATTCATATATATTTCCTCCGCCGCCGAACTCGAAGTATATCTTGTCCAGCTGCTCGGCGATCCTGATATCGGACTCAAACTGAGATACCTGAAGCGGGCATCTGTCGTAGGCAAAATCACCGATTCCCATAACCATGAATTCAACATCCTTCACCTTGTCGTAGAGCTTTGTCATTATGACATTCAGCTGTTTTGCGACCTCCACTGCCGCCTGTCCCATGGACCCTGTTACATCCAGCGCCAGGATGACCGGAATGGTTGCCGGGTGTTCTGCATTATCACAGCATTCTCTCACAGCATCCCTGGGATCCAGCATCGGATCCAGAGTCCGTGCTGCGAAAATGTCCTGGTTTCTCATGTCACCTGCCAGCTTGCCGTCAGCTCCGACTGTTCTTCCCATCCTTCTTGAATAGCTTCTGAAAGTGTCCTCTCTCCATACTCCGCATCCCATATCTGCCTCCTTTCCGGTACTCCTGGTACCCGCTTTTTCTGGTATTTATTCATCTCCCGCGATTACGGATGCTTTCCCAGTGTGAACGATTAAGTTGATCGTTAACAAACCCTCACTCCGTTCGGACTGCTCCTTCTATGTCTGTCAGCCATCCTCCTCATCTTCCGTTTCCTCAATGTCGAACAGTCCGTCAAAAAGATCCCCGTCCTTTCCCATCAGCAGGAACGGCAGCATACCATTCATTCCTCCTGCTGTACCTGCGCGGTTCCCTTTCATCATTTCTGAAAGCATCATATATTTCATGATCTTACCGCTTCCCTTTCCGTTCATGAGATCCTTTCCGAACATGGATACTATCTTTCCGTAGAAGTAGGTATTTCCCATAAAGATATAGTGCTCCGGAAGTATCTGTTCCACCGTGGAATCCTCATAATATATTGCGGTGATCCTTTCCTTCCCAACATCGATCACACATTTGGGTCTTCCGTTTGCCAGGATGATATCTCCCTTTTTCACCCTGTTGGCCGGTATTACAAAGAAGAATTCCTCACCGATGTTGAACACAAAATCACTGCAGTTAGTCAGTCTCCCTGTTGCATTGTCATAGGTCTTATACCCGTTTGCAGTCTTGATCGCCACACCGCCGTTCATGGAAAGCCTGCACATCCCCGGCGCGATCTTACCGAACATCCCGTTAAAAAAATCATTCATAGCCTGTACCTCCCTTCTTCATCGACATATAGCCATTTCCCTGCCGTATACATATTATCATTTTGATAATATCTTGAGTTGCTCATATCATATAATCATTTTGATAATATGTCAAGTGTTTTTTTGTTGTTTTTAAATCTTTTTCCCTCTCAGCAATGTTTTCTGGTGCATTTGGCTAATATCTCCTGCTTTTTCCTTTTTACCTTAGCCGTCCTTGCCCCATCATCCCTTTTTTCATGCCTATCCGGCTATGATCTCTAGCTTTTTCCTGATCTCCTTAGCCACCTTCGCTCTTGAAGCCATGTTTCCAGACACTTTCGACTATGATTTCCGTTTTTTTCCCACTATCCTTAGCCGTCTTCCTTCTCAGGCCCCTGTTTTCATACCTATCCGGCTATGATCTCGGTCTCTTTGCTTTATATCTTAGCCAGCTGAGTATGACCAGGGGTTCAGGTCCACGGTCCCGTGCTATACTTTAGTTCGAAACTGACAAGAAATATGTAACGCCGGACCTGTCACGTGTCATCTATGAATAAAACGTAACTGTTCAGCATCCTGATTCGCATGACAATCAAAGTTCTCCGCACCTTGACCGCCCCTGGGAAAGCATAAAAGCAGTCTGGAAAGCAATCTTTCCATCCGTGATTTTTATGTTTTCCCAGGGGTACT
>ONWK01000332.1 GCA_900321505.1 uncultured Eubacteriales bacterium | reverse complement strand
CTTGCCGAAGCCGGAATCCTCTTTTGAAGCAGCCTTGATGAATTCCTTAAGTTCCTCGTTTTCTATATCATCTATGTAACCGGATATATCAGCGGGGTAGTCGTCACTGTCTGCCACATCCCTTCCCATGGCCAGATCTCCGCTCTTATTATTTGAAAAGATAAGCCGGCCTTCATCGCTTATCAGTACGGTAAAGCCTGTCTCACCCCGGTATACATTCTCCAGCATTTCCTGGATACGGCTGATCTTTGTGGATCCCTGAAGTACAGCTGCCAGTTCTCCGTCGACGTATATGGGCACACTGTATTCAAGTTCGGGTATGCCGAGAAAGAAACTGGGGGCGACAAGTGAAAATGCAAACTCTCCTTTTTGCTCTGCCGCCTTATACCACGGTCTCGTTCTGGGATCATATTCGACCTGATCTCCGTTTTCATCGACCTTAATGTCGGAATAGTCATCCATCACCAGGCATATACCGTTTGGCAGGGCAATATAGACATCCTTTGTCATGCCGTCGGTGCCGGAGATTATTTCTTCCATCATCGGAGCCAGACCTGCCAGCTTCCTTATAAGCCTGTTTCCATCTTCATTGTCTCTTGCAGCGCTGTCGGCATAGAGAACCTGCAGGGTATATTTACCCGCATTGTCCTTCGACGGAGGAGCTACATTGCGCTCACCGTACTTATCCGGATGCTTGATTATATCCTGCACCTCTTTTGAAAGCAGTTCAAAATCGTGTCTCTTGGTAAACAGTTCATAATCGGATGCCAGCGACGAAAGGAGTATCGTACTTACGAGATCGCTTTCTGCATCGGCTAACATTGATTGTTGTGACTCTTCTCTTACAACGGCGCTCTGTTTCTCGTTGGTCTTTTTGTTTATGATCATCTGTATCCACAGAAGCGCGCCGGCCATGGCGGCCGACAGTATAATGCCTCCGATCACAAGCATCAGGCACAGACGCAGTATTTTTTCCCTGATCTGGCTTTTGTCGTTATTATCAGTTGTTTTGATATCCATTGCTCTCCTTACGCGGCGTTGTTATTACACAGTCCGAGCATCTTTTCTCTGGTTTCTTCATATTCCTGCTTCTGGAATGCGATATCCTGATCCTTCCGTTCACAGAACTGCGCATCACCCGAGCCTTCCTCTTCCTTTAAATACCTGTTATCGCTAAGCACAATATCCTGCTTACTCAGTTCCATGGTCAGAGCGTTGGTAAAGCATGAGATCATGTAGATCTTCGCCTCCAGAAGATCAAAAAGCTTTTTGGGCATGGCTTCGAAATACTCCGGATTATCTTCCTGCAAGATCCTGAAGGAAGTGCCTATATGCATGATGTAGTTCACATCATCATAATGCGACATGATCCATTCCATATTGAGATTATCCCAGGAGATCTCCAGATTCATTGCCTTCCTGACATACTGATCCAGATAGTATTCTCTCGCCTCCGGTTCATCGGACAGGAGTACTTCCAGAGAACAGCCGTCCTCGTATGCTCTGTAGCAGTCATAGCTCCTGACATCTAATGAATCATTAAGTTTCCTGCCTTTTACCCATTTATTATAGAAGGCCTCCCAGACAGCCGCATTTTTATCAGAACTGTTCTTCACCTTTTCCATGACCGCCACATGCTCTGCCGTCAGCTTGTCCGAATAGTCTTCATGTATTCCCGGAAGAAGCCTGTGCGCTTCGTTAAGCACTTCAGGATCAAGAGGTATATTCGGGTTAGCTCTTGCCCTCTCCTCCTGATGTGGAAGATCCTGTATCCATCCGTTTATCTCTTCCTCGGTTATGGGACTCCTCTCCGTGTATCCTGCATTCTCAGGACTTGTGTATTTAGAAAGGATAGCTTTCGAAGTCCGAAGATTTACACGCTTTGCCTTATCCCGTACTTCAAGTATCCCTTTCTTTGAAAGGCCCTGATAGGATTCTCCGTTGAATACTCTGAAATCAGCCTCCTGATAGATTTCCGCAGCTTCGGAAACATTCTCGGGAACTGTCATATCCTGTGGGAAGAGTTCCAAGAGCTTCTCCACTCCGCGCAGGCGTCTGAATGTTGTGGTGGTCGTAAGCATAAGATAGGCTGCGCTCTTTTTCTGCTCCGTTTTATCTCCGGCATACCCGGGATCAGCAAGAAACTCGGGAACCTCTCCTTTCATGAAATTCCGGTACTCTTCATCAAGATCGTTTAGGAGCTTATTTCTGAGCTTTACTGAAGCATTCATGATCTCCAGCGGATTCTCATTTATAATGGTCTCAAATCCTTCGAGCAATTCAGGATCCTGTGTCCATTCCAGTTCACTTTCCATGGTATCAAGGGATGAAAGAAGCCTTGTCAGTTCCAAAACCTTCTTATCCGTATCTTCG
>ONWK01000295.1 GCA_900321505.1 uncultured Eubacteriales bacterium | reverse complement strand
GGCAGCTGTTCCAATCTCGGTGATGCACAGGCACGCCGTCTTAAGATCCGCGTAAAGGGAGAGGACGGACAGAAATATCTGGCACATACCCTGAATAATACGGTTGTTGCTCCTCCCCGTATGCTCATTGCCTTCCTGGAAAACAACCTTCAGGCTGACGGCTCCGTAAAGATTCCTGAGGTACTTCGTCCCTACATGGGAGGAACTGAAATCCTTACACCTAAGAATTAGTATTAACTATTCGGATGCTACACATGCGGAACATAGGGCAGTTAGAGGCGCTATGCGCCTTAACCACCCCATGAAAACAGAATAAACAATCCGAAATACAAGCATTTCGTCTTTATTTATCCTGTTTTCATGGTGCTGATTAATTACAACGGAGTTTCTATGAACAGTTATCTAAGCGCCATCGGCTTCAGTAAAATTAAATCACTGCACCAGCTGGATCTGCTTCATAGAGATGTTATGAAGAATCCTGATCACCGCACAGTCACAGGTTATTCTCTGAGCCATTCCTATGTACAGCTGGATAAAGCCTACGGATCCGGGATCGGACTTTCACTTGTGGGTGAAATGGATTCCTCGGGATCTTTTCTTGCCGAGCATGCATTTCCGTACATCGCACCCGGACCCTATGCTTTTACAGATGATGTGATACTTGAGGAACGCGTCTCAGTCACAGGCTTCTCAGGCGTACTGGATAATGTTAATCTGTCCGTGATCTTCTATGTGCAGAACATAGCCTATGTAAACGGACTTATCTGGAATAACCGCGTTCCAAATAAAATGAGGGTCTCACTGAACGGACTCAGTATCGGCGGTTCCATCCTTATTCCTCTTAATAAAACCGAGCAGGAAAGGGAATATGACCTGGATAAAAGAAGAGAAGAGATGAAGGCTATACGGGATTTCCGCAACGGAAATGATTCTATCTATGATCTGCTTCTCCTTAAGGATATGGACAGAAAGGATACCGTAGACCGCAGACTCCAGACAGAGGATGTTCTTTCCATCGTGGATACCAGCCTTATCCCCTACGGAACCGAATGTGATATCTTTGATCTGATAGGTACTATCGTTGCTGTAAATGAGACAGAGAATTCCCGCACCCGTGAACAGATCTACATACTTGATATTGAATGCCTATATTATATCATCCGTATTGCGATCAATAAGGAAAAACTCATCGGTGA
Source organism: uncultured Eubacteriales bacterium (assembly GCA_900321505.1). GTDB lineage: Bacteria > Bacillota > Clostridia > Lachnospirales > Lachnospiraceae > Eubacterium_Q. The sequence continues at coordinate 11,703 of ONWK01000295.1, read as the reverse complement.
ACCCGTCCGCGGACGGCGTTTTCGCGGGATCACCTGGCTTCAGGGTACAGTTCTTGCAGAATAAAACCTTGACGCAAGGCGTTTTTTCATATACAATAACATTTTGTGAGGGTACTATTCCCTTAAGTCCGCGTAGCTCAGCTGGATAGAGCGACCGCCTCCTAAGCGGTAGGTCGGAGGTTCAAATCCTCTCGTGGACGTTTTTTTAAACCTTTATAAGGAGGTATCAGCATGAAATCAGATGTAATTTCAGTAAGCAGTAAGGGTACAGGAATAAATGAGGCCTTTGACCAGGCGGAAGCTGTTGCCGCTTTTTCCAAGCTTACCAAAAAGGAAGCTCTTCAAATACGTCTTCTGACAGAGGAAATGATGGGCATGCTTCAGGGCATGACAGGAGAGACAGAAGCTGAATTCTGGATTGAAGCAGACGGCAAGAATTTCAGACTGAACCTTACTACAAATACTGTCATGAGCAGTGAGAAGAGAAGAGCACTTCTCTCAAATACTTCTTCAGGGAAAAATGTTCACGCAAAAGGCTTTATGGGTAAGCTCCGTGATATCGTTGAGCGTATGCTGGAGCCCTACGACAATTCCATGTCCAGTGCGTATGCAGGCGGATGGTCCTCGGATCCCTCAGTTATGACCGGCACGGCAGGAACTGCAATGTGGTCATATAACACTTACCGGGATTCTCTAAATGATATATCAGCCGATAATAAGAAGGAAGCCTGGGATGAGCTTGAGAAGTCCATTGTGGGAAGCCTTTCAGATGATGTACAGATAGGTATCAAGGGCGATAAGGTTCAGATGATAATCTTCAAAAGTTTTAAATAAAGCATCAAAAAAGAAGGAGACCGAAATCTCCTTCTTTTTTGATACTTATTAATACTTGCTGCTGTTATCCTTCTTCTTCAGATATACAACAACCTTTCTATAGGGTTCCTCACCTTCACTTCTTGTAGCTACGAAGCGATCATTCTGAAGTGTGGAGTGGATGATCCTTCTTTCATAAGGATTCATGGGCTCCAGTGTGAAGGAACGGCGTGTTCTCTTAACCTTGAAGGCTATATTCTTGGCCAGGTTCTCGAGAGTCTCCTTACGGCGTGCACGATAGTTCTCGGTATCAAGCTTTACGCGGATGTATTTATCCTTGCTCTTCTTATTAACGTAAAGACTGATAAGATACTGAAGTGCATCCAGAGTCTGTCCGCGCTTTCCGATAAGAACTCCCATATCAGGTCCTTCTACATCTATTGAAAGCTCATTTTCCTCATCTGAAAATGACAGGCTTACTTCTGCATTCAGCTCCATGGCTGCAAAGAGCTTATCAAGATATTCCTTTGTAGAATCAAGAATAACTGTCTTTTCCTCTTCTGTAAGAGGTTCACCCTTTACCTTCGGCTTTTCAACTGAAGGAGCAGGATCAAATTCTACCTCCTCTTCAAAGCTCTCCTGTGCCTTGGGCATTTCAGTTTTTTCTTCCTTAGCAGGAGCTTCTTCTGCCGGAGCTGCAGGAACATTTTTACTTATCCCTGCTTCAAGTACGGAAGTCTTTACTCTGGCTTTGATAATGGCAGGCTTGGCGCCTATGCCAAGGAAACCAGTACTTCCTTTTTCAACGATCAGCTTTTCAAGGTCTGATGTGGTAACACCAAACTCTCTGGCTGCTTCGATTAGTGCGTCCTCAATGGTTTTCGCACGAAATTCTTTATATTCCATTTTTTTACCGACTCCTTAATTGTCTCCCTTTTCATTGTAATCACGCAGGGCATTTGCTTTTGATGCGAGGCTTCCGGGTTTGTATTTTACATTCTTTTCTCCGGAAGAATTTTCCTTATACGATGTTGCGGAGGTATAGCTCTTCAGTCTGGCACCTCCATACTGACGCATGCCTGCCGACTCCTCTTCAGATGCTCCTGAGTTTCCGCCGCCTGCAGCCTCCTGCATACGGTCAAGGAAGGACTTCTTCTCCTTGCCGCCGTTTCTGGCTTTCTTCTTTTCCATCTTTCGCTCAGCTTTGATCCTTGCCTTTTCGGTAATGGCTTCCATATCCGCATGATCATAATAACGGTTTGTCAAAAGAGTAATGATCACGCTGACAAGTGCGCTGACTGCCCAGTAAAGACCGAGACCTGCAGGTACAGTGATCGTTACGAAGAAGGACATAACAGGCATTATCATCATGAAACGCCTCATGGACTTCATCTGCTGATCCTGCTGCGGATCACCTGTGGACTGCTGGGGCATAACCTTCATTGAAAGGAACTGGAAGAGAAATGCAGATACAGGGATGATAAGTGCCCATGTCCATGCCCATCCCGGAGCTTCCGAAAGGTTGATACCGAGAATAAACTGGTTACTGTCTACGATATCAGTCTGATTTGCATTTATTGCATTTACAACCTCACTGTTTCCGGAGAAAAGCACCTTGAGCTTTTCAAAAAGATCATTTCCGCATCTTGCGAGTACATCGATGACCGAGTTTACTGCATCCTTACCGGCATCCGAAGCAATATTTATATCGTTTGAGAATGCCTGCAGAGTAACTCTCGGGATTTTGTTATCCGTAATAAACCGTGCAAGTACATCATGTGCACCTTCTGTTTTTACGATCGCATTTGCGATAGGCTCATACAGATCTTTAATCTTTCCTACATATGCAGGAATATTCTGGATAACGTTATAAAGTGAAAGGAAAATGGGCAGCTGAAGCAATGAAGTGAGACAGCCGCTGCTCATTTTAATGCCGTATTTCTTCTGAAGTGCACTGGTTTCTCTCTGCTGTGCCAGAACGGACTGATTATCCTTCTTTCCCTTATACTTCTTGGTTATCTTCTGGAATTCAGGACGAAGATAAGCCTGGATCTTCTGGGAACGGGTTGACTTAATGCTGAGAGGAAACATCAGAAGACGCATCAATACTGTAAATAAAATGATGGAAAGGGCTATCGAAACTACTCCCATACTGTTGAACATATTATAGATGCCTTCCATAATCCATCCAAGCAGCGTGGAAAGAGGACCGAGGAACCCTCCGCTCTTCGTTAATATCATTTTTTTCTGTCTCCTTTATGGTACCGGATCGTATCCACCCTCACTAAACGGATTGCAGCGGAGTATCCTCCATACGGCAAGCCGTGTACCCTTGAAAAAACCGTACTTTTCATATGCCTGAATGGCATACTCCGAACATGTAGGGTAGAATATACAGGTACCGTGTCCCTTTAATTTGGACAGATGTTTCTGGTAAAACCTGATCAATCGGATGCAAGCCTTTTTCATAATTCATTTACCCCGCTTTCCTTTTGGAAAATGTGGTGTTTCCTGAGCAAATGCAGGTACGCGCTTTCGATATCCGAAAACCCTGTACCTTTTGCCAAAGGGCGGGCTACGATCACAAGATCATAGCCATCCTTCAACTTACTGATATTTAAGCGATAGCTTTCTCTGATCAATCGTGTGATTCTGTGCCTTACGACACTGTTTCCAACCTTCTTGCTTACCGAGATTCCGATTCTACTGCACATCCCAGGATTGGGAAGGACGTACATCACTAAATATTTGTTGGCATACGATTCTCTGTGGGCATATACCCTGCCAAACTCCCGGTAATTCTTCAGTGAATGAATTCCCTTCATCACTCATCCTCTCTCCTAAGCGGAAAGAACCTTTCTTCCCTTTGCCCTTCTGGCGGAAAGAACCTTACGTCCGTTTGTTGTGCTCATTCTTTTGCGGAAACCATGCACCTTTGATCTTGAACGCTTCTTCGGCTGAAATGTCATTTTCATAGTGGAATATCCTCCTTTCTCAGTTTATAAAAATATTTATAATCCCCACGCAATAAAGCTAAAAAGGGACAATCTCACTCATTTTATTAAAATGCAAGATAAAAGTCAATAGCTAAAAATTTTTTTAGTTTACGTAATTTTCCACATGTTGTTAACATTCTGTTGATAACTCACTCATATGCTGTGGATAATTATTTTACAAAATCTATATATGACGCTTTTACGCACTTTTCACTGTGTTTTACTTATCTACATATTTTTTTGAATCATTTACATAACTAAACCCGTCTGAAACAACGGAAATCCTTGTGTAAACTGTGATTTTGTAGTATAGTATTACTATATGCGCAAATGACAAAGGATGGTTTTTTTTACGGCAATGAAGAAGCAGATTGAAGAAAACTGGGAAAATATTCTTAATCTTCTGGAAACGCAATATGACATTTCCCGGATCATAATCGATACATGGATCCGCTCTCTTGAAATCTATGAGGTACGGGATAATACCGTATATTTCTATGTGGATGAGAAAAGAGGCAAACATGGAGTAGATTATCTCCATAAAAAAGGCTATGATACCTTTCTCATGTCCTCTATCCGTGAGATTCTGAATGATTCAAATATTGAAATAGTTATTGACGAAAAGTCTTCCTTTATTAATAAGAAGATTTCCGACAAAAAGGAAAATGCAGAGTCAGAGGAGAGTTCTCCCTACAACTCTGCTTATTATGCTGCCGTAAGAAAGAGCAATCTCAACGGTAAATACACCTTTGACAATTTTATCGTAGGTGACGGCAATAAGCATGCCTTTGCAACCTGCGTGGCTGTCGCTGATGAACCCAGTCAGGATAATTTCAATCCCCTCTTTTTATATGGAGGCTCCGGCCTGGGAAAGACCCATCTTATCCAGTCCATAGCGCATTACATACTTCAGCATGATCCTGAAGCTCATGTTCTCTATGTAACATCCGAGGTTTTCACCAACGATATCATTTCTTCCATACAGAATAATAAAATGGATGAATTCCGTGAAAAATACCGTCAGGTGGATGTGCTTATCATCGATGATATTCAGGAGATAATAGGAAGAGAACGTACTCAGCAGGAATTTTTCAACACCTTCAACTTCCTGTACGAGGCCGGAAAGCAGATCATCATATCCTCGGACCGTCCTCCCAGAGAGATTAAATCCCTTGATGAAAGGCTGCGTTCTCGTTTCGAATGGGGTGTTCCCATAGATATCCACGCTCCCGATTACGAAACACGTATGGCCATATTGAAGAATAAGGCCGAACTCGCCGGAATGACCAATATTCCCGAGGATGTATTTAAATATATAGCTGAAAATATAGTATCAAATGTCCGCGAGCTGGAGGGAGCACTGAATAAGATCCGTGTTTATTCAAGACTTTCCAATGATACCATTGATGTAGAAATGGCCCAGGATATGCTGAAGGATCTTATATCAAGAGATACCAGCATTTCCATAACTCCCGAATTCATAATGAATGTAGTGGCTTCCCACATGAATGTATCCATTGAGGATATCAAGTCAAAGAAAAGGAATCAGGAGATAGCCATAGCAAGGCAGCTGGTAATGTACCTCTCCAGGGAACTTACCGACAAAAGTCTCCAGGCCATTGGGGATACTGTTGGTGGAAAAGACCACGCAACTGTTTATAGTGGTATTAAAAAGATCAAGGAAAAGATGGATGAGGATCCTCAGTTTACCGTTACTGTACAGGTTATCACAGGAAAGATAGATCCTTCAAAATCGATATCAACACAGTAGGATGATGTAAAAACCCTTATTTTACAAGGGATTTGACACTTATCCACATATCAACAGCACTTACTACTATAACTACTGATATATTTATATATTTTATTATATTTCAGCCGGACAGGCAAAAGGAGCAGAGCCGTGAGAATCAAATGCAGGAAATCAACACTTAACAGTGGATTAGCTATCGTATCCAAAGCTGTATCCACTAAGACTACCTCTCCCATACTGGAATGCGTACTGCTGCAGGCAATGGGAGGAGAACTGAGACTTATAGCAAATAATCTTGAGCTTGGTATTGAAACTGTAATAGAAGCTACCATTCTTGAAGAGGGACAGGTAGCTCTTGAGGCAAAGCTCTTTATGGATATCATAAGAAGCCTTCCCGACAGCGAGGTGGATCTTGAAACCTCCTCTGATATCAGGGTTGAGATCCATTGCGAGAAGGCAAGATTTACCATTCCGTGCCGCAACGGAGATGAGTTTTCACTTCTTCCCGATATTGAGAAGGAGAAGAGCATTCAGATATCGCAGCTTGCGTTGAGAGATGTGATAAGACAGACTATTTTCTCTATATCCGATAATGAGAATGCCAAAATGATGACAGGTGTATCATTTGAGGTGAAAGATGATCAGCTTATTGTTATCACTCTTGACGGACATCGTATTTCAAGAAGAAAGATAGCTCTCAGGGGAATTAATCCGGATGTAAATGTTGTGGTTCCCGGAAAGACTCTTCAGGAGCTTTCAAAGATCATAAACGGAGGAGCTGATGATCTTGTTGATATATACTTCTCCGATCAGCATCTTCAGTTTGAGTATGACCAGACCAGAGTAGTCAGCCGTCTCCTTGAAGGTGAATATTTCAAGATAGCTACAATGATGTCCATGGGCCACAGTCTTAAGGTTACCGCTAATAAGAAGGAGCTTATGGGTATCATTGACCGTGCAAGACTGCTTATACAGGAAACGGATAAGAAGCCTATCGTTGTAAGTGTAAAGAATGACGATAATCTTTATGTGAGACTTGATACCAACCTTGGATCCATGAAGGAAGAAATGGAGATAACCAAAGAGGGCGATGAGATAATCATCGGTCTTAATCCGAAATTTATCATGGATGCATTAAGGGTTATTGATGATGACGATGTAAGCATTTATATGTCAGATTCCAAGAATCCCTGCATGATCAAGAATGAGAATGAGGATTATGTATATATAATCCTTCCGATAACCATTAATACTGACATTTATAATAATTAAAAGATACTTCGCCATTAAGGTATGATGATTGCCGTAAAAGAAGAAATGGCGAAGAATATCACAGGGAATGAGAATATGGAAAAGATAACCATCCGCGATGAATTCATAAAGCTGGGTCAGGCTATGAAGCTTGCAGGCCTTATCGATTCGGGAGTGGAAGCAAAGGAAGTTATTCAGGGAGGCCAGGTTCAGGTCAACGGAGAGACAGATCTCAGGAGAGGAAGAAAACTGGTTCCCGGCGATACATTTACATACAAGGGAAAAACCGTTCAGGTTACGGGAAAACAGTAGGTCTGCATGTACATAGAGAAGATATATCTGGAAAACTTCAGAAATTATGAGAACCTGGAGGCAGAATTCAGTGACAGGATAAATATTCTCTATGGAGATAACGCCCAGGGAAAGACAAATGTACTTGAGGCTTTATATGTGGGAGCCACAACCCGTTCCCACCGTCCGGTAAAGGATAAGGATATGATCCGCTTCGGGGAGGAAGAATCCCACATCCGTATGGAGGTTAAGAAGAGAAATATCGGACACAGGGTGGATATGCATCTGCGAAAGGGAAAATCCAAGACTGTAATGATCGACGGGATTCCCATTCACAGAACCTCTGAGCTGTTCGGCCTTATCAATATCATATTTTTCTCTCCGGAGGATCTCGCGATAGTGAAGGAGGGTCCTGCGGAAAGAAGGCGCTTCATGGATATGGAGCTGTGTCAGCTGAGCAGGATATACTACAGTAATCTTTCGGATTACAATAAGGTCCTTAATCAGAGAAATAATCTGCTCAGATCCATAAGCTTTAACAGGAGTCTTATAGATACCCTTGAGGTATGGGATGAACAGCTGGTTTCCTATGGAAAAAGGGTAATAGAGGAACGCAGCAATTTCATTGACATGCTGAGAGAGCTGGTGGTCAGGGTTCATGAAGAGATAACTGAAGGCAGGGAAAGCATAGATATAGTATATGAACCCCATGTAAAAGCTGATGATTTTTCAGATGTTCTTTTGGACAGAAGAGAGATGGATCTCAAGAATGCCTCCACCATGACCGGTCCCCAGAGAGATGATATAGGTATTTACATCGAAGGAAAGGATGTAAGGGCCTACGGATCGCAGGGACAGCAGAGAACAGCAGCTCTTACGCTGAAGCTGGCAGAGATAGAGCTTGTGAGAAGTGTAATAAATGATACGCCTATCCTTCTGTTGGATGATGTTATGTCGGAGTTGGATTCAAAAAGAAGAAATGCGCTTCTGGGAACCATAAGGAATCTCCAGACCATAGTAACATGTACAGGTTATGATGATTTTATAAAAGAGAGAATACCCATGGACAATATATTTCATGTTGTGAAGGGTAGTTTAAACAAGGCGTAAACATATAACATCCCGAAAGATGTAATTGAAAGAAAAGGGTGAAAAAATGGCGGAAGAAATCTACGACGCGGAACAAATTCAGATACTGGAAGGACTGGAAGCAGTCAGGAAAAGACCGGGTATGTACATCGGAAGTACCTCTTCCCGCGGACTTCATCATCTGGTATACGAGATAGTTGATAATGCCGTGGATGAAGCCCTGGCAGGCTACTGCAGTGAGATCCAGGTATATATCAATGAGGATAACTCCATAACCGTTGTTGATAACGGCAGGGGTATTCCCGTTGATATCCAGAAGAAGGCCGGACGTCCTGCGGTTGAGGTTGTATTTACCGTTCTTCATGCGGGAGGTAAATTCGGCGGCGGAGGCTACAAGGTTTCAGGCGGTCTTCATGGCGTAGGTTCTTCTGTTGTAAATGCACTTTCAGACTGGCTCGAGGTAGAAGTAAAGCGTGACGGAAAGATATATCGTCAGCGTTATGAGCGCGGAGCGGTCATGTATGATCTTGAGGTTGTGGGAGAGGCTGAAGGAACCGGTACCAAGGTTACCTTTAAGCCGGATGCGACCATTTTTGATGATGTTATCTATGATTATGATACTCTTCGTGTGCGTCTCCGTGAGACAGCCTTCCTTACGAAGAATCTCAAGATATCACTTCAGGATCTGAGAGGACCGGAGGAGGAGCGCCGCAGCGACACCTTCCATTATGAGGGAGGTATCAAGGAATTTGTGGCTTACCTGAACCGTCACAAGACTCCTCTTTATGACAAGATCATTTACTGTGAAGGTACAAAGGATAATATTTATGTTGAGGTTGCTCTTCAGCATAATGATTCCTATAACGAGATAGTAAACAGCTTTGTTAATAATATAATCACGCCGGAAGGAGGTATGCATCTTACCGGTTTCCGTGCGGCGATCACCAAGGTACTGAATGAGTACGCCAGAAATCAGAAATTCCTGAAGGAAAAGGATGAGAACCTTCAGGGAGATGATTTCCGTGAAGGGCTTACAGCCATCATTTCCATAAAGATAGAGGATCCCCAGTTTGAGGGTCAGACCAAGCAGAAGCTGGGCAATGCCTCCGCCCGTTCGGCAGTGGAATCCATCGTGAGCGAGCAGCTGGTATATTTCCTGGAACAGAATCCCCAGGTTGCGAAGGCTATAATCGATAAGGCCATGCAGGCCCAGAAGGCGCGGAATGCCGCAAGAAAAGCCAAGGAAATGGTCCGTAAGTCAGAGCTTTCAGGCAGTATCGCACTTCCCGGCAAGCTGGCGGATTGTTCGGATAAGAATCCCAAAAACTGCGAGATATATCTGGTCGAGGGAGATTCCGCAGGAGGTTCCGCAAAAACTGCCCGGAACAGAGCTACCCAGGCTATCCTTCCTCTCCGCGGAAAGATACTGAATGTGGAGAAGGCAAGGCTGGACCATATCCTGGAAAATGCCGAGATCAATGCCATGATAACCGCCTTCGGTACCGGTATACATGACAGTTTTGATATAGAAAAGCTCAGGTACGATAAGATCATTATCATGACGGATGCCGATGTGGATGGCGCGCATATCGCTACCCTGCTGCTGACATTCTTCTACCGTTTCATGCCGGATCTGATCCGGAAGGGACATGTATATCTGGCACAGCCTCCGCTCTATCGTCTTGAGAAAAACAAGAAGTTCTGGTATGCCTACAGTGACGATGAGCTTTCTAAGATCATAGAGGAAGTAGGAAGGGACCAGAATAATAAGGTTCAGCGTTACAAAGGTCTTGGTGAGATGGATGCAGACCAGCTCTGGGATACTACCATGGATCCCGAGAAGCGTATCCTTCTCAGAGTATCGGTAGATGAGCATGATGAATCCGAGGTAGATCTTACATTTAACGTTCTTATGGGCGATAAGGTAGAGCCGAGAAAGAGGTTCATCGAAGAGAATGCCAAATTTGTAAAGAATCTTGATATATAGGATTTTACGCCAAAGGATTTACGGAGAATATAAATGGAAGACGATAAAGTATTTGATGATGTCCGGGAAGTGGATCTTAAAAAGACCATGGAGACATCCTATATAGACTATGCCATGAGCGTTATCGCCGCCCGTGCCCTCCCTGATGTAAGGGATGGTCTGAAGCCGGTGCAGAGGCGTATCCTCTTTTCCATGGTAGAGCTGAATAACGGACCTGACAAGCCGCATCGTAAGTGTGCGCGTATTGTCGGTGATACTATGGGTAAATATCATCCCCACGGTGACAGCTCCATTTATGATGCGCTGGTTAAGCTTGCGCAGGAATGGAACACCCGTTATCCTCTCGTGGACGGTCATGGAAACTTCGGTTCCGTAGACGGTGACGGCGCTGCTGCCATGCGTTATACGGAGGCCAGACTTACAAAGATATCCACGGAAATGTTGATGGATATCAACAAGGATACAGTGGATTTCATACCGAATTTCGATGAAACCGAGAAGGAGCCCACGGTGCTCCCCAGCCGTTATCCGAATCTTCTGGTTAACGGAACCACCGGTATCGCTGTCGGTATGGCTACAAATATTCCGCCTCACAATCTCAGTGAGGTTATCAATGCTGCGGTAAAAATGATCGATAACCGTATCAACGAGGATCGTGAAACGGAGATAGAGGAGCTGCTGGAGATAGTTAAGGGACCTGATTTTCCTACAGGAGCCGAGATACTCGGAACCTCCGGCATAGAGGAGGCATACCGCACAGGCCGCGGTAAGATCCGGGTGCGTGCCATTTCAACCATAGAGCCCATGGCCGGCGGAAAGCAGCGTATAGTGGTCACGGAGCTGCCTTACATGGTTAACAAGTCCATGCTTATAGCCAAGATCGCAGAGCTTGTAAAGAATAAAAGGGTTGACGGCATTACGGATCTCCGTGATGAATCCAACCGCGAAGGTATGCGCATAGTTATCGAGCTCCGCCGTGACAGCAATGCAAATGTGATCCTTAATAATCTCTATAAGCATACCCAGCTTGAGGATACCTTTGGTGTCAATATGCTGGCTCTGGTCAATAATGTGCCTAAGGTAATGTCTCTTCCCGATATACTGAAGCATTATCTTCTGCATCAGGAGGATGTTGTTACAAGAAGGACAAGATATGACCTTAAGAAGGCAGAGGAGAGAGCCCATATAGTTGAAGGACTCCTTATCGCCATCGATAATATCGATGAGGTGATAAAGATAATCCGCGGTTCTGAAAATGTCAATGCCGCAAAGCTTGCCCTGCAGGAGCGTTTCGGTCTTACAGAGGTTCAGGCTACGGCCATCGTTGACATGCGTCTTCGTGCTCTTACCGGACTGGAAAGAGAGAAGCTGGAGGAAGAGTACAGGGAGCTGCAGGAAAAGATCGCAGAGTTTAAGGCCATCCTTGCAGATCCCAAGAAGCTGCTTGCGGTTATCCGCGAAGAGCTGCTTGCAATATCCGTAAAATACGGCGACGAGCGCCGCACCAGGATAGGTGCCGCAGT
>ONWK01000294.1 GCA_900321505.1 uncultured Eubacteriales bacterium | reverse complement strand
GCAATAATACATCGGGAGTAAGACAATGAAAAAGAAAAACGGAAAAAAGCATACGCTGCGTAATATCACCATCATTTCCTCCGCGGCTCTCACAGTATTTACCGCAGCCGGCTGGCCCTTCTTTTATTTTATGACGGTTGCGGGAAAGAAGAAACCGCAGAAAACTACGGAGGAGAATAAAAAACTCCAGAAACCCCAGAGCGCAAACAAGAAGAAATGGTTTGCCCTGCAGCATACGACCTTAAACCATCCGAACAACGGTTATGCGGAGGAATATGAAAAGGGTCGTGCCTGGTGTGAATCCCGGGAAATGAAGGATTATTATATTCAGAGCAGGGACGGGCTCAGGCTTCATGCGTCATATCTGCCTGTTAAAAATGCTGAACGGATCGTTATACTGTGTCATGGATACAGAGCCTCAAAATTCGGAACGGTGGCATATCCGGCGGAGTTTCTGCATGATGAGAAATGCGATATACTTTTCATAGACCAGCGCTGCTGCGGTGAAAGTGAAGGGAAGATCATAACCTTCGGCGCAAAGGAGCAGTATGACATACTGGAATGGGTTTCCCACATGGGAGCAAAGAATGAAAAGGGGCTTCCGATATATCTTTTCGGACAGTCAATGGGTGCCGCATCCGTACTGCTGGCAGCCGGACATAAGCTTCCCGCGGATGTGCATGGGATAATCGCAGACTGCGGATATCATTCGATGAAGCAGCAGCTGAGGGATATAGCGGCGGGATGGTTCCACCTGAAGCATATAGGGCTCCTACTTTTCAGAGTGGACATATTCTGCCGACTTCTCGGGAAATTCTCCATGAAGGAGACGGATACCACCGCGGCGCTTCAGACAAACCGTCTTCCCGTACTTTTCTTCCATGGCGAGCTGGATACATATGTATGGCCTGAAAATTCAAAAAGAAATTATGAACTCTGCTGCGCAGAAAAGGAGCTTGTTCTGGTACCGGAAGCAAGACATTCGTGCAGTTCTTACGTGGCACCGGAGCTGTATAAGGAAAAGCTTAAGGAGTTCTTTAAAAAATACGACAAACCGTCAGCGTAACGTGATATCGAGGAGAAGGGACCGCCCCTTCTCCTCGATTGCGTTATCAAACATTAAGAGCAAAACTGTCTGATATGTGTCGGTCAATTTTAAGTGAAGTGTTCATTAAGACGAAAGGGGGCTTTTATTTTTGAAAATGATGTGATATTGTCTCGCTCGTTGATAAGCATTAAGAGTTGAGAGAGACAAAAGAGGAGGTCACTCATGAGAAAAGAATATCCGCTTACCGCGGCGCAGAACATGCATTACCAGTGGATCAGGGAGTACAACACCCAGCAGGTATCCGGTGTAAGCATCGTTGCATCACTTAAGGCAGAACTGGATTTCGGGCTGCTTAAGAAATGCATTCAGATGGAAATGGACCGTTACGGTTGTCTCCGTCTCCGGTTCACAAAGCCGGACAAGGACGGAAATGTGCGCCAGTACATTATCAAGCATGATTCCAGAGATATCCCGCTGAAGGATCTTTCGGGAATGACGATGAAGGAAGCGGATGATCTCATGCAGAGCTGGGCCTATGAGACCATGGACGGGGACAACCGTCCCATGTGTGACATATATATGATGAAGCTTCCGGAAGGCTTTAACGGTTTCTTCATTCACATGGATCACCGCCTCATCGACTCCTGCGGCCTGGTTGTCATGGTAAGTGACCTTATGCAGCTTTATACACATTACAGCTTCGGAACCGAGTTTCCACCGGAGCTTGCGGATTTTGAAACTACGCTGGTAAATGATCTTCAGAAGGCAAATAACGAGAAGCGTTTTGCAAAGGATAAGAAATTCTGGGATGATCAGCTGGACGAACTCGGTGAGCCGCTGTATTCAGATATTCAGGGACCTTCGGTGCTTGAGGCGGCAAGAAAGAAGCATAAGAACAAGAAGCTTCGCGCTGCAGATATCGAGCGTAAGGAGCTGTTCGTAGCAGTTAAGGATTATGTGCTTGAACCGGAACCCACGAAGGGACTGATCGACTTCTGTATGAATCACCAGCTGTCCATGACCAACCTGCTCCTGCTTGCGATAAGGACCTATCTCTCAAAGGTAAATAACGGTCAGGAGGACATTACCGTCGAGAACTTCATTTCAAGAAGATCCACTCACGCCGAATGGACTTCAGGAGGAAGCAGGACCATCATGTTCCCCTGCAGGACCGTGATCAGCGGAGATACGGACTTCCTTTCCGCGGCATACGAGATCCAGAACGTGCAGAACAAGATATATATGCACAGCAATTACGATCCGGCGCTGATCCGCGAGGAGATGAAGAGACGCTACAAGACACCGGACGATACAACCTATGAGAGCTGCTATCTCACCTACCAGCCCATGCCGGTAAAGGTTGATAACCCAATCCTGGAGAGGATCCCCATGCATTCCAAATGGTTTGCCAACGGAGCGGCTACCAAGAAGATGTACCTTACCGTTTCTCATACGGCTGAGGGCGGAATGAACTTCTCCTATCATTATCAGACAGCTACTCTGGAAGAGCACGATATGGAGCTCCTGTACTACTATATGATGAGGATACTCTTCATGGGCATCTCCAATCCCGATCTCAAGATCAGTGAGATAATGGACAGAGTCTAGATAACGGCCGCCTTAGCCGGCAGTTAAGACCGAAATCGTAGGAACTGAATAATTATCAACTTTTTTACCATATAAGGAGAATGAAAATGGATTACGTAATGGAGTTTAAGCAGCTTGTGGCACAGTACTGTGATGTGGCAGCGGAGGATATGACGGATGAAATGAGATTCCGTGAGGATCTGGGCTTCACATCCCTTGGATTTATGTCCTTTCTCGGGGAGGTCGAGGATACATTTGACGTAGAGCTTGATCAGGAGAAAGCTGAGCAGGTAAGAACTATCGGTGATGCAATAGAAATGATACGTGAACTGACGGAGGAATAACATGAATACAATAGCTGAGATCTGGAATAAATCTGTTAATAGTTTCGCTGAACTGCCTGCAGTACGCTGGCTGGATAAAAAAGATATCCGTGAAGTAAGCTATAAGGAGCTGGGGGAGGATATCACAGCTGTTCGCGCAGGTCTTACCGCGGAAGGCTTTCACGGTGCGCATATAGCGCTGATCGGTACGGCATCAAATCTTTGGATAGCTGCTTACCTGGGTATAACAACAGGTGACAATGTGGCAGTTCCGCTGGATGCAGGTCTTCCGGCAGAGGAGCTCATAGAGCTGCTGAACCGTGCGGATGCTGAGGCACTGTTCCTTATCCCCAAGGGAAGGGCACTAGTTGATGCAGTCCGTGCAAACTGCCCGAAGGTACGTAAGATCTGGCTGCTTCAGGACGAGGCTGCAGAAGGCGTTGAAACCTTTGAAGATATAAGAAAAGCAGGACAGGGAGTAGAGCCTGCGGCATCCTCGGGACCGGACGAGATAGTGACCATCATCTACACCTCCGGAACCACAGGGAAGAGCAAGGGCGTACAGCTTACCCAGACTAACCTTGCACAGAATGTTGCAAATGTTCCCTTTACCGCAGAGCCCGGATGCGTGCTGATGAGCGTGCTTCCCGTACATCATGCGTTCTGTCTGGTTATGGACTGGCTGAAGGGCTTTTCTCTCGGCGCAGTGGTATGCATCAATGATTCCCTGATGCATATCGTCCGCAATATGGGTATCTTCAAACCGAATGTAATACTTATGGTTCCGCTCATGATCGAGACCATTTACAAAAAGCTTTCGGTTTCGGATCCGTCCATTCCGAAGCAGATACTGGCTGCAAATGTATTCGGCGGCAATCTGAAGATCATCTTCACCGGCGGTGCCCATCTGGATCCTTTCTACATCGAGAAGTTCAGCGAGTACGGCGTGGATGTGCTTGAGGGCTACGGCATGTCAGAATGCTCACCTGTTATCAGCTGCAAT
>ONWK01000293.1 GCA_900321505.1 uncultured Eubacteriales bacterium | reverse complement strand
TATTCCGTTTCCGGTATGGATACGCCGACCGGCGGTACTGTAACCTTTAACGGAAAGGATATTACTTCACTAAGTGAACAGGAAATGGCGGATATACGGTTGGATGAGATGGGATTTATCTTCCAGCAGATGTACATGATGAAGAATCTGACGATCATGGATAATATCCTTCTGCCTGCGATCCAGAGCAAGCGCGAGGGCATCTCCAAAGAGGAGAAGCAGAAGAGAGCAGATGAACTGATGAGGAAACTCGGGATCATCGAAGTTGCTGATAATGATATCAATGAAGTCTCCGGCGGTCAGCTGCAGCGTGCATGTATCTGCCGGGCCATGATCAACAATCCGAAGATCATTTTCGCGGATGAACCCACCGGCGCGCTGAACCGTACCTCATCAACCGAGGTTATCGATGAACTTGTCCGCCTTAATGAAGAGGGCACGACTGTACTCATGGTAACCCATGATGCCAAGGTTGCAGCCCGTTGTACAAGAATCCTTTTTATAGCCGATGGAAATATCCAGGGTGAGTACGACAATTCCAATCCCGAAGGAAAGAGCCAGAAGGAACGTGAACGCGCACTGAACAACTGGCTTATGGATCAGGGCTGGTAAACCGGTAACAGAAATAAGGATTGTCTGACATTTTTCTGAATGGTATAATATAGCTATGTCCGAGGCGAAGGCGTGCACCATGGTCCCGAACGAAGTGAATGATACCGCCGCGAAGCGGCGACGGGGATGCCGGAGGCGCATCCGGGCATGATCTTTCGAAGCAAGAGCATGGTACAATAGCTACGGGATTGCCCGAGCCGAAGGCGAAGGATGTCCCCCGAGCGAAGTAAGATTGGAGTTATGCATTATGACAGCTGCTGTATCAGAAAAAAAATATACCATTAAGGATATTGAAGCATTACCTGATGATAAACATGCCGAGCTTATAGGCGGAGAAATCTATATGATGGCTCCGCCAACAAGAATGCATCAGGAGATCGTATCCGAAGTGCTTACTTCGATTAATAATCATATCAGGAAAAACTCCGGAAAATGCAGGGCTTATCCCGCACCCTTTGCGGTTCGCCTTTTTGCAGATGATTCCACATACCTTGAACCTGACATCTCTGTTATCTGTGACACGGATAAGCTAAATGATAAAGGCTGCAGCGGTGCTCCCGACTGGATAATTGAGGTTGTCTCACCCGAGTCAGTGGAAAGAGATTACTACCGAAAGCTTATGCTTTATCAATCAGCCGGAGTACGAGAGTACTGGATCATAAACCCCATGGAAAAAAAAGTGAGTGTGTATTTTTTCCCTGAATTTCAGACCTATGATTTTAATGCGGATATACCGGTAAGGATTTATCCGGGATTTTCACTTCGTATTTCTGATCTGATAAATATAAGGTAACAAAACAATGCTTGATATTCTGATAGTTGAGGATAATCCCGATATTTCCGGGCTGCTGGCGGATTTTCTCCGAAAGGAGGGTTATACCGTAAGCACAGTGGATAACGGAGAAAAAGCCTTGCATCTGTATGAAACGTACGGTGCAAGGCTTCTTATACTTGATATCAATCTGCCCGGAGATATCGATGGATTCGGGGTCCTTTCCAGGGTGAGAAGGGATGCAAATACCCATGTGCTTATCACAAGCGCCAGGACCGGCAAGGAGGATATGCTGAAGGGGCTTAAGATAGGTGCCGATGATTATATACCCAAGCCCTTCGATATAGATATCCTTATTGCAAAGATCAAGGGCATATTTAAGCGGAAATTTGAAATCGATGAGATCATCGAGGGTGATCTTAGGTTGAATACTGTGACCGAAAGCCTTACTGTAAATGGCCGGCCTGTAGAGATCACTTCAAAAGAATTCGAACTTCTGAAGCTTCTTATGGAACATAAAAATACGACCCTCAGAAAGGATTATCTTTTTAACACCGTCTGGGGAAGCGACTCGGATTCCGAAATCCAGACACTGACCGTACATATCAAATGGCTGAGGGAAAAAATCGAAAAAGATCCGAAAAAACCTGAGCATATAATCACGGTCTGGGGTGTCGGTTATCG
>ONWK01000013.1 GCA_900321505.1 uncultured Eubacteriales bacterium | reverse complement strand
GCCTGAGCACAAGCCTGCTGTTTTCTGCCATATTGATGCAGGGACGTTTCTTGAAATTGGACAGGGTCACATTTTCCAATGTGACTCTTCCGTCATAGCCCTCAAGTATCTCAATATACAGGCGATGTATCTCACCCGGCGTTCCGACTATCGTGATATCCTGGAAGGTCGCATTCTTATCACCGATAACGATACTGGTCTTATGCTCTCTTAAGAGCTGGCTCACGGATATGCGGTTGATACGGCCTGCGATATATTCTTCATCTCCGCTGCCTTCAACCATTTCCCTGCGGTAACGTACTATCTCATTTTTGATATTCTCATCCAATTCACCCAGGATCTCAGCTGCGGGACGGGCAGTATAATATCCCTGGATAAGATCCGCCCCAAGAAGTATGACTGTTCTCAGCTCTTCAGAGGTTTCAACCCCCTCAGCCAGGGCAAGGATATCATTTCCGTGACAGAATTCCACGATATCGCGGAAGAAATGCTGCTTCTGGTCACTGTTCTGGATATCCGAAAGCAGTGCACGGTCTATCTTTACAACATCCGGCATATAGCGGAGAAGATTGCTGACATTGGAATAACCCGTTCCGTAATCATCTACCGCAAGACCCGCGCCCAGATTATTATAGAAGTTCTTCAGTCTGTCCAGCTCGGAATCCGAAAGCTCGGCCTGCTCCGTAAGCTCGATCACCACCGTGTCCGGATGCTTCTTTATCATCTCGGATATCGTTACCTGATCTTCACCCGAAACCACGGTACCGGGGATACTGTTGATAAAGACCTTTTTCCCGCTGAAGATATCTGCCTGCTCCTCAACTATGTTCAGGACATTTAACATTGTATCCCGTTCCACATCAACAAGGCGGTTCATCATATCCGCATATTTCAGTATCGTAAGCGGGGATATCCTTCTCTCCGTTTTTGATCTCATAAGGGCTTCGTATGAGAATATACTTCCGTCAACAGCCGATACGATGGGCTGGAAATGATAGGTGAAAAGATTCCCGTCGAGAATCTGTCCTACTGTTTCCATATCCAGCTTTTCTTCGGGAGTAAGCTCGGTCTGTTCACCGCTCTGAACCTGCCCGCTGTTATATTTCTGTGCCGGCATGTTGGCCATCTTCATCTTAATGGCCCGCAGCATTATGCTCCTGCGGAGAGTCTCAAGTCCTCTTCCCAGGGATGTAACCCAGAGCCGGTATACCTCATCATAGCTGCGGGGTTCGTCTCCGTAGCTTATTACCGCATAGCCGAGTGAAACATCTTCATAGAAAAGCGGTGTGAAGATAAATCCCTTCGGAATATCATTTTCAACATTCGGAAGTATCTCACCTTTCCGGAAAATATCAGTCATCCCCAGCCTCCCCGCCGCCGGATTGTCAGCCGAAAAACTGATGGCATGGACCAGATTATCCGAATAACCTCTGGTGGGAAGTCCACGGCTCAGGAGCTCCTCCTGTGACTGCCACTGGGAATTCAGGCAGAGATCAAACCTTTTGATGTCATAAACATGGTAAAGGTTCTCATATACATTCTGGAGGAATTCATCCATCCCGTTGCTTCTGAACAGATCCTCCTCCATGGTATTATGTATGGAATAATACCCGTCCTCCGAAGTCTTGGTAGTCCATGTAAATCTCCTGCGTGACTGTTCAGGGATATGTGTCCCGGAGCAGCCGCAGCTTTCGCCTATAAAAAGCTTTGTCTTCGGCGTGGGAGACTTGATCTCCTGTCCTGACATAAGACGCAGTACATTCTCCACCGCCGATACTCCGTAATCCTCGGCAGGGACATAGCATGATGTAAGGGATTTCGGACTGTTTTCTCCTTCCGAAGAGGTTCCGTAGCCCACAAGCGCTATATCCTCGGGGATCCTTACCCCTGCCTTTTCAAACACCTCGGCAGCGCCTATGGCCATGGGATCATTTGCCGATACAAGGGCATCAGGAAGATTATTTCTGTCACGAAGCAGCTGCTCAGCACATACATTTCCGCTGGTATACCAGAAATCGCCATAGAATACCCTGTCCTCCGATACCGGAAGATCATGGGCGGCCATGGCATCACGATAAGCCTCCAGCCGGCGGGTCGAGTGTCTGTGTTTTCTCTTTCCCGTCAGGAAGGCTATATCCTTCATATTATGAACTTCAATAAGATGTGATACCAGTGCAAATACAGATTCGTAACCGTCCGACCATACCCTCGGCAGGCGCTCACCGTCCGTATCCACACAAAGCACGGGACCTTTGAATTCCTTCTCAAGTCTCTCCTCGATCTCTTCCTCGACCCCGGGCGTCTGAATGGTATCAGACAAAACGATCACGGCATCAAACTGAGCCGGATCAAACAGCTGAAATATATTTGAGTCTCCGATTTCACGCTCACGGCTGTTCTGGTATTTAATGTACATTGAAAAGCAATATACACTGTAATCATTGCGGAAGGCTTCTTTCATCACACCGCGTATGAATCCCGACTGGTATGTTTCATCCGCCTGCCCCAGCAAAAGCGCGATCTTACCCTTAACCATGTGATACTCCTCTTTGTAAACAACATCACCGTAACAAAAACTCCCTCACGGTCCACATTTCATCATAACATATATGACTGTTCCGGAAAAGAATTATTTCGTTTCCTCAAAAGGAAAATGATAATCAAGTCCCAGCCTGTCCCTTACGGTGATGATATCCTTCTGAACACCTTCACCCACGGGAACACCCTTATCCTTACGGAAGAGCCACATATCATGCTCCTTCTCTCCTGCGGTATAGATCCTGTCCTGTCCCGGCGCCTTCTTCGAGGCCCTGAGCTCGCGGCATATATCCCCCGCGACCTTCTTAAAGGTCTCCAGTCCCATAAAGGCTTCGGGATCAACAACAAAGAAGAAATGACCCAGTCCGTACATCTGCGGCCTGCCCTCAGGACTCACACCCGAAAGCGCCTTCATGAACTTGCCGCCGGAAAGCGCCGCCGAAAGGATCTCTATAACCGTTGCATAACCATAACCCTTATAACCCGCCAGCTCCTCTCCTATGCCTCCGAGAGGTGTAAGGGCAGCCGTTCCGTCCACAAGACGTTTCAGTATCTCCGCACTGTCCGTAAGCGGTTTTCCCTCATCGGAGATGACCGTTCCCGCCGGCGTATCCTTTCCTTCCCGTGCATAATACTCGATCCTGCCCCGCTGTACGATGGATGTTGCACAGTCCAGGCAGAAGGGGAATTCCTCATCCGTCGGAAGTGAAATGGTCAGCGGATTCGTACCCAGCATATTTTCAACACCAAAGGTCGGCGCTATGGAGGGTCTGGCGTTTGTTCCGGTCATGGCAACCATTCCGGCCTTTGCGGCCATATCCGTCCAGTAGCCTGCTATACCGTAATGAGTGGAATTCTTTATGGCTCCGCCCGCCATGCCGTACTCGCGGGCCTTCTGGATAAGCCTTTCCATCATACGATGGCTGGCCACCATACCCATGCCGTCATGGGCATCCATAACAAGTGTAGTGGGCGTCTCCTTTATTATCTCGGTACCCGTTACCGGAAGCAGAGTCCCTTTTTCAATGCGATCAATATAGATAGGCTTGAAACGGTTACAGCCATGACTTTCTATTCCCCGCCTGTCCGCCTCCAGCAGTACATCCGCGCAGATCTTCGCATCTGCCCGGGGCACTCCGTAGCCTGCAAAAGCATCCACCATGAAGCTTTCCATCATTTCCCAGCTGACGAAAGGCCTGGTCTCCGTATATTCCTTTCCCATTATGATCCCCTCCTGTATCACCCCAAAATTTATCGTTCTCGAAACACCTGACGGCGTTTCTGAATCCATACCTTTGTGAACGATTAAGGAAATCGTTCACAAACCCTCACTTCGTTCGGGCTGCTCCTTCGGAGCAGGGCGCGTACGGTTCTCG
>ONWK01000325.1 GCA_900321505.1 uncultured Eubacteriales bacterium | reverse complement strand
CATCTCCGGGATCCTGACCATCCTTTTTGCTATAGCGGTGGTTGTTGTCGGAATCCTTCAGATGACAGGAGTCGCAGATCTTATCGTGACCGGAGTCTGGATGAATTATCTGGCCGCAGCGGGTATCCTGTTCATGATCCTGCTTCTGCTTTCGGAGGTAAAGATCGGAAAGAATGCTCTGGTCTTTCTGGTCTCCTGGGGACCGCTCGCCATGTCCATTCTGTTGGGACTGGTTCTCAGCGCCTTCGAGATCCAGGCGCCGAATATCCTTATGTATGGAATACTATTTACGATGATCTACCAGATCATCCGGCTGATCGGAGACCTCCGGAGACAATACAAGGAGGCCATTCGGTATCAGCAGATGCAGAAGGAACTGTATGAGGCGGAGGTTGCGGTCATGGTAAGCCAGATACAGCCGCATTTCATGTACAATGCACTGTCCTCCATTGCCATGCTCTGCAAGGTGAATCCCGATACAGCCTATGACGCCACCATTGCTTTCTCCGAATATCTCCGGGGAAATATGGACTCGCTGAAGCAGAAGGAGCCGGTACCTTTTGAGAAGGAGCTGGAGCACCTGAAGAAATATCTGTTCATCGAGCAGCTCCGGTTCGGGAAGAAGCTGAACATCGAATATGATATTCAGACCATGGATTTTGTGGTCCCGCAGCTTTCCGTGCAGCCGCTGGTGGAAAATGCCGTGAAACACGGCGTAGGGCAGAAGAAGAAGGGCGGAACTGTGAGGATCACAACGAAGGAGACAGAGGATGGTTACGAGATCGTGATCTCCGATGACGGTGTGGGCTTTGATGTAAATGCCCCGAGGAAAGAGGACGGCAGGTCACATGTGGGAATGGATAATACCAGAAGAAGACTGAAAGAAATGATCGGTGCGGAGGTCGTGATCGAAAGCACCGTCGGCGAAGGAACAACCGCGAGGGTGTTGATCCCCCGGAGAGAACCGGATAAGGAGACATTCGGGGTGAACTAAGCGTTATCCCGGTTGCCAAAAAGGATAGGAAAAGTCTGCTACAGAGATTTACGGAGGTTAAAAACATGATCATCAGATGTTGCGACGACGAGGAACTTATGCTGCAGATGCTGGAGATGGCAGTACGTGGAGCGAAACCGGATGCGGAGATCTATACCTATGATGACCAGGATATTCTGCTGGAGGATGCAGCGGATGAGGGCTGTGATATCGCATTCCTGGATATCCATATGCGCGGGATGAACGGCGTGGAGCTTGCGAAAAGGCTGAAGGAGATCAATCCGAAGATGAATATCATTTTCGTGACCGGTTTTAGTGAGTATACCGGGGATGCTATGAAGATGCATGCCAGCGGATATATCATGAAGCCGGTTACCAAGGAGAAGGTAGAGGCAGAGCTTGCCGATCTCCGGTTTCCGCTGGAGCCGAAGTCGGATGCACTGCTTCGTGTACAGTGCTTCGGCAATTTCGATGTGTTCACGCCGGACGGGGAACATGTACATTTTGACCGGAGCCGTTCCAAGGAGATCTTCGCCTATCTGATCCATCGCCACGGAAGCTCCTGTACTACAAGGGAGATCGCTGCGGCACTCTTCGAGGATGAACCTTATGACGAAAAGCAGCAGAATTATATTCAGCAGCTGGTATACGCCATGGTAAAGAGCCTGAAGAAAATTGGCCTGGATAAGGTGGTGAACCGGAGTTATAACGCCCTTTCGGTAAATCCTGAAATGATCGACTGCGATTACTGGCGGTTCAAGGAACTGGACAGCGGGGCTGTGAATTCCTATCAGAATGAGTATATGAGTCAGTATTCCTGGGCAGAGTTTTTCCTGGATGATTTTTGATCGGAAACGGGAGGATTATTATGGTTGAAAAGATATATTTTGATATGGATGGTGTCCTGGCGGATTTTGAACGCGGCGTCAGGGAACTGTGCGGTATGGAACCTGCTCCGCAGGGACCGGCATGGAAGCCCGGATGTGATGATGAAATGTGGATCGGAATTCAGAAGGTGGAGCATTTCTACGGCCGTCTGGAAATGATCCCCGGTTCAAAGGAGCTTTTTGACCGTCTTTATGAAAAATACGGTGACCGTGTTGAGATACTGACGGGGGTTCCCAAGCCAAAGAGAAATATACCGGAAGCCGGGGCTGATAAGACTGACTGGATACATCGTTTACTGGGAGAGGATATCAGGGTGAATATCGTTCTCAGGGAGCAGAAGCCGGAATACTGCAGGAATAAAAACTGCATCCTCATCGATGATTTTGATGAGAATATCAACAGCTGGACAGCCTGCGGAGGCACGGGCATACAGTTCTTCTCTGCGGAGGAAACAGTGAAGGTGCTTGAGAAAATGGGTGTTATGTAGGAAAAGCATGACAATAAAAGAGAGGGGACGGTTCCCGGCCGGGAACCGTCCCCATTTTATACTAATCCAGTGAACCAAGATAATTCGGAAGATTCTTTTCGGCATGATCGACTGCTTCTTCAAGGGACATTCCGTGGAAATGTCCTGCGGCGAAGCAGCGGCCGGATCTTTTATCATCGATAAATGCACCGACAACAACGCCCGGAAGCGCGCTCTCGGGAGCGTTCGGCGCAGCGGAGCCGCCAAGGTCGGTACGGCACCAGCCGGGATCGGTCAGGTTGATCATCACGTCAGTTCCATCCAGAACGGAAGCAAGATCCATGGTTACCTTGTCAAGAGCTGCCTTGCTGGCGGAGTATCCGGCCTGCTCGGGCTCACGGCGTATACCGCTGGTGGTATTTACTATACGTCCGAAGCCCCGTGCCTTCATCTTCGGCAGGAAATGATATACGATCACCATCGGAGAGATGGTATTTACATAGAAGCTTGTGACATAGTCCGAAACCGGAGTTTCCAGATATTCATTTCGATATGCCACCTGAAGGCCTGCGTTGTTAAGCACGATATCCACATCTACACCCAGAGCATCGATCTCTTCAAGCATTGCCGTAACCTGCGCGGGATCATCCAGTTCCGCACCGAAAGCGTAAGCTTCAACACCCAGCGCCTTTACTTCATCCATAACCTTTGCGCAGTTTTCTGCCTTGCGGGCATGCAGGATAAGGTTACAGCCGCGCTCTGCCATGAAGATGGCGGCCAGTCTGCCAATACCTCTTGCGGCTCCTGTGATCAGCGCCCAGCGTCCTTTAACATCGATCATTGTTGGTCCTCCTTATATTCAGATATCTTTTTTTGAAGCTTCAAGTGCTTCGATCACTTTATCGCACCATGCATCGAATTCCGGATCCTCCGCCTGGCATTCGGGATGCGAGAGAACATAGTCAAGCGCGATCCGAACGCCCCGGTGAAAAGGAACGGCGGTCTGCATGGTGGGGACTATCCTCTTCAGCTTGCGGTTGTCGAAGACTACGGATACAGACTTATCGCCGGTAAGGCTTCCCTCAAAATCATAGCCGTACCTGTCACCGACAGCACTTAGGTAATCGGAGGCTACATGGTAAGCCTTAAGCTCCACGCCCAGAGCATCGGCGATGGTCTGATAGATCTGGTTCCAGGTGAGGGTTTCATCGCCGGTGATCGTGAAGGCTTCACCGATGGCGTGGGGGTTACCCATCAATCCGGTGTAGCCAACGGCAAAATCGCTATTATATGTCACTGTCCAGAGAGAGGTGCCGTCGCCCTGAATGATAACGGGCTTACCCTCAAGCATGCGTTTGATAACCTGGTAGAAGCCTTTCTTTCCGTGAACTCCCAGAGGTACATTTCTCTCATCATAGGTATGACTCGGACGGACGATGGTTACCGGGAAACCTTCCTCGCGGTACTTCTTCATCAGGAATTCTTCGCAGGTTATTTTGTTGCGGGAGTACTCCCAATGAGGATTTGCAAGGGTCGTTCCTTCAGTGATGATATACTGGGCGGCAGGCTTATGGTAGGCTGAGGCAGTGCTTATGAAAATGTACTGCTTTGTCTTTCCCTTAAACAGGCGGTAATCACGCTCCACGGCATCTGAGTGAAATGCGATGAATTCACTAACTACGTCAAAGGTCATTCCTGCAAGCTTTTCTGCAGCATCTGCTTCGTTGTATATGTCTGCAACGATCCTGTGTACGCCCTCGGGAAGTACATCATTCCGGTTGCCGCGGTTGAGGACCCAAACCTCCCAGCGGGGATCCTCTGCAAGTCTCTTAACTATGGCTGTACTGATGGTTCCTGTTCCTCCGATAAAAAGAGCTTTCATGGCTGCCTCCTTTTTCATGTGATGAATAGCAATACGTGATGTTTTAATTCTAATATCGGATTCCTGCATTTAACAGAAAATATTTATTGTATTTTGCCCGGATTTTGTTATTATGGACGTAGATGGATTACGGACGGACCGGGAAGGCATTATATGAAGAATGATGAAAAAGAGATAATCAAATATGGTGCGCTTTCGGGCATTTCCATAACCTACGAAAATGTGCCGACACATTTTCCGGCACACTGGCACAGTGCGGCGGAATTCACCGCGGTTCGGAAGGATAACTGCAGCTTCCGCATCGGAGATACCGAATACCGGGCATCGAAGGGAGATCTGGTACTGATCTGGCCCCGGGAACTGCATGAGATCATTTCTACTCCGGAGGAGGGAACCTTTTTTATACAGTTCTCACCGGTTCTTTTGGAGCAGAATCTTGATCTGGTGGCAATATCCAGGCTTATGAATCAGTGTCATGTGATCCGGGCGGATACAGAACCGGAGATTACAGCTCAAATATCGGAGAAAATGAACAAAATCCGGGATATTTTTGAAAACCGTGATTATCTGAGTGAGACCAGATGTAAGGTTCTGATCTATGAGATACTTCTGCTTGTCGGAGAATATGTGCTCCGGGAACGCGGAGAGAGCTTCGGAGAGGGGGATCTTTCCGGGCAGGCCTGGTCATATATCAGGAATATCTGCAACTATATCGCGGAGAATTCTTCGGAGAAGCTGACGGAGACGGAGGTGGCATCGGCGGTGGGGCTGAGTCCGTATTATTTCTCGAAGCTTTTCGGAAAGTATATGCAGACCTCATTCCCCGGTTATCTTGCAGGCGTCAGGGTACGGACGGCGATACGTTTGCTTGCGGATGAAGATCTTACGATAACCGAATGTGCATTTCAGTCCGGTTTTCAGTCTACAACAACCTTTAATAAGGCGTTCCGTGAGATTACAGGTTATTCACCCAGGGAATACCGTAAACTGCAGGCAGCTGACAGGTAACCCTTCAGCAAATTATGTATTTCTGAAAGGAGTGAAGGCATGAAGATTTATGACATTTCACAGGAGGTTTTTGGCTGCAGGGTATTTCCGGGGGATCCCAGTCCTCAGAGGGAAATAATGCTCAGTATCAGCAAGGGTGATATATGCAATCTGACAGGTTTTAGCATGTGCGCTCATAACGGAACGCATGTTGATGCGCCGTATCATTTTATCAATGACGGAAATACTCTGGATCAGGTGGACCTGGACCGTTTCATAGGCTTTGCGTATGTGGCTGAGCATGAGGGGAATATTGGAGCCGAGGATGCAGCGGTTATTCTTGAGAACGCGAAAAAAGCGGACGAACGAGCTGCGGAACGTATTCTTATAAAGGGAAATGCAACGCTTACGGAAGAGGGGGCCGGAGTTTTTGCAAAAGAAGGAATAAAGCTGTTCGGAAATGAGTCCCAGACGGTAGGACCCGAGGATGCACCCATGAAGGTTCATCTGATAATGCTCGGGGCGGAGGTAGTATTGCTTGAAGGGATCAGGCTTGAAGCAGTACCTGAAGGAGCATATCTCCTTAATGCGGCGCCCATCAATCTCGGGGGAGCGGACGGTGCGCCCTGCAGGGCAACGCTGATCGGAGATTTGCAGCAGGAATAAATTTTCGGAAACAATACGGCACCGCAGGGTGCTGAATAGATACAATAAATCACTAAAAGGAGGACACAAAATGGCTAAGTACAAATGCAATGTATGCGGAGTGGTTTTTGAGACAGCGGAGGGTGAGACACCGGTATGTCCGATCTGCCAGGCAAGAGGGGATAATCTGGAGCTCATAGAGGAGGCACCGCAGGCGACGGAAGCTCCCAAGTCGAAATATGCAGGTACGGAGACCGAGAAGAATCTGGAGGCTGCATTTGCGGGAGAATCCCAGGCAAGGAACAAGTATACTTATTTTGCTTCGGTGGCAAAGAAGGAAGGCTATGAACAGATCGCTGCTCTGTTCCTTAAGACTGCAGATAACGAGAAGGAGCATGCCAAGATGTGGTTCAAGGAGCTCTCGGGGATCGGAAATACCACAGAGAACCTGAAGGCTGCCGCAGACGGTGAAAACTATGAATGGACAGATATGTATGGAGGATTCGCCGTAACCGCGGAAAAAGAAGGATTTCCAGTGCTGGCAGCCAAATTCCGCATGGTTGCTGCAATTGAAAAACACCATGAGGAACGTTACCGGGCTTTGCTGCAGAACGTAGAGAT
>ONWK01000290.1 GCA_900321505.1 uncultured Eubacteriales bacterium | reverse complement strand
CCTCCTTTTATCAGTCCCTGTTATTACGGCACGGATATAGACACAAAGGAGAATCTGGTGGCCTGCAACTACAGTATCACGGAGATCGCTGAAATGATCGGAGCGGATTCACTGGGGTATCTTCCCATAGATTCTCTTTCGGAGCTCATAGGCCGAAGCGGATACTGTCAGGCCTGCTTCAGCGGCACTTATGCAACGCCGATCCCTGTGGAAACCAGCAAGGAGAGATTTGAAAAAAGACTGTCTGATAAAAACAATGTAGTATAAAACCATCGGAATATATGATATAATAGCTGCGTGACTGCCCTGAAATAAAGGCAGCCGCGCAGCTTTTGTCTTATCTGAAGATATATTGCTTCCGGCAGGGAGTGGTATAAGACAGTACATCAGAATAAAGGGGGTTACTATGGAACTGTTCAGAGAAAGGTATCTTGAGGCGGTAAAACAATATGGCAGCAGGCCGGCATATCGTGATCCTGCTGAGGATAGGGAATATACCGTAAGCGAATTTGACATTTATGTAAGAAGGCTGGCTGCAAAGCTTGCGGCGGAGGGATGCGCAAAAGGGGATACAGTGCTTGTCGCACTGCCGCATACCATAGATTTTATCGCGGTGATGTATGCCTGCGTTCTGAGCGGCGTTGTATATATACCGGTTTCCGATAAATATCCCAAAGACCGTATTGACATGATCATGGAAGATTCCGGAGCGGGCAGGGTGCTTCGCGGGGATTTCATTTCAGGCGTTGATGAACTCGAGCCGGTAAGTGATTTCCCGGTAATGGATCCTTCGGATACGGCACTGATGATATATACCTCAGGTTCCACCGGAAAACCAAAGGGTGTTATCCATAACCATATCAGTCTGATAAGCTCCATCGACAGAAAAAGGATCATCGCCGACCTCAGGGATGATGATGTATACGGAAGCAATGCGCCGTTTTATTTTGTCGTGCATATGCAGGATGCTTTCGGATGCTTTTTCTTCGGAGTTGTTACTGTGCTGATCCCGGAGGAGCTCAGGGGAAATCCCGACGGACTGGCCGGGTTTATCGATGACCAGGGAATAACGGTAACATATATATCGCCGAAGGTTTTGGCATGGTTTACAAAGAAGGGTACATCGCTGAGACAGGTCAGTACCGGAAGTGAGCGTGTGGCAAATCTGTATTTCGATGATTTTACGCTGGTAAACGGCTATGGAATGTCGGAGACCGCTTCGGGTATCCTGATGTTTACTGTTGACCAAAAGTATGAGAATACCCCTATAGGCAAGCCGGTCGGTGATATAAAGATATACGTACTGGATGAGGAAGGGAATACAGCGGATGAAGGCGAGCTCTGTGCAGCCGGCAATCTGTCTTCCGGATATCATAATCTTCCCGAGCTTACCGCCGAAACCTTTGTTAAGAATCCTTTTGAGGCGGAGGACGGTTTCCCGACGCTGCTTCATACAGGGGATCTTGTAAAGAGGCTTCCTTCGGGTGATATACTTTATGTAAACCGAAAAGACTGGATGATCAAGATCAACGGTCAGCGTGTGGAACCCGGTGAGATCGAGGCTGCAATAAAGAGGATCCCGGGGGTAAAGGATGCCTGTGTAAAGGATTTTACGGTTTCTGACGGAAAGACCGTGATCAGCGCATATTATGTACTGTCAGGGACTGAAGAGGTAACCGGGGAAACCATTAAAACCACACTGGGCCGGACACTGCCGTCCTACATGATCCCGGCATATTTTTCTATGCTTGAGAAGCTTCCCGTAAATGCAAACGGAAAGCTTGACAGGAATGCGCTGCCGGCTCCGGATGCCGCATCAAGGCAGGCGGAATATGCGGCACCGACAAATGATACCGAGAAACTCATCTGCGATTCCATGGCGCAGCTGCTTCAGCTTCACAGAATAGGGCTTGACGATGATTTCTTCAGTCTCGGCGGGGATTCCATAAGCGGAATGCGTCTTTCCATCATGTGCGAGACCATAGGGCTTGACTATAAGACCATCGTTCAGGAGAAGACCCCGAGGAAGATGGCGTCGGCCCTTGAGGGAAGAGAGATGATAAAGGACCTGCCGATCCTTCCTGATTATCCGCTGAGCCAGACACAGCTTGGAATATACGTGGAATGCATGGCGCATCCCGATGAGCTGCTGTATCATATTGCCTTCAGATTCTGTTTTGACGGAGGTATAGATGCGGTAAAGCTTAAGGAAGCGCTGGAGAAAGCGGTAGATAACCATCCTGCTCTGAAGGGACAGATATTTACGGATGCGGACGGAGCTCCGCGATTCAGAAGGCAGGATGATGCACCTGCGGTCATCGGGACAGCGGTGACGGATGATATTGAAAAATATACCGAAAGCTTTATCCGTCCCTTTGATCTTGAGGGCGGTGCGCTGTACCATATCGATGTTGTGGAATGCGGCGGCAGTGTATATCTTTTCTATGATTTCCATCACATCGTAACGGACGGAACCTCAATAGGTATCTTCTTCCAGGATGTTGACAGGGCTTACGGCGGCGGTATGCCCGAACCGGAGAAGCTGTCAGGTTTTGAGGTTGCGCAGAGAGAGGAAATACTCCGCTCCGGTGGAATGTATGAAAAGGCAAAGGCGTGGTACGGCGAAGTATTCGGCGGTATCGACACCGAGAGCCGCCCCATCCCGGATATCAATACCGTTGCGGCTGACCAGGATCCCGGGGTGTCCGAAATGAAAAAGGATCTGGACATTTCTCCTGCCGAACTGGAAGAGCTGGGAAGACGGACCGGGGTATCCGTGAATGTCATCACAACAGCGGCGTTTGCTTATCTTCTCGGCATGTACGGCTGCAGGAAGGAGGCTCTTTTCACGACCATTTATAACGGCCGGGGGGATGCGGACACCGCGCATACCGTATCCATGATGGTAAAGACCCTGCCTGTATATGCGAAATGGGAGAAGGATACGGCCCTCAGAAGTTTCCTTAAGGAGCTTCAGGACCGGCTGCTGACATCCATGTCCGATGATATATATTCATTTGCTGAGATAAGCCGTGACCTCGGCATAGCTTCGGATGTGCTCTTTGCGTATCAGGGAAATACGGAAGCGGATGAGGGAAGCATCGGCGGCTTTGCCTATACCAGAAAGGCTTTCGAACTTCCGGAGACGGGGGAGGACCTGGTATTTGAGGTTGCACCGGCAGCTTATGCGGGCGGAAAGGATGCGCCGAATGTACTGAGTGCGAAGATCCACTATAAAACAGGCCTTTATTCAGGAGCATTTATCAGCGGCCTTGCGGAATCCTACGGGAGCATACTCAGGGAATTCCTGTCAAAGCTTACTCTCGGAGAGATAGATGCGGTTACGGAACGGCAGCTGCTGGAGATGGATGCATGGAATGAAACGGATGTTGAGTATGACACCTCGGAGACTGTTGTATCCATGTTCCGTAAGTCGGTGGCAGAGCATCCGGACAACAAGGCCCTCATCTATGGTAACAGATATCTTACATATGCCGAAACGGACAGAATGTCTGACGAGATAGCGGCACTGCTGCTTAAGCGGGGACTGGGCAGGGGAGATGTGATCTCCATCCTGATACCCAGAGGAGAATATATGGTCCTCGCTTCTCTTGCGGCGCTTAAAACAGGCGCTGCCTACCAGCCTCTGGATTCAACCTATCCGACGGAAAGACTGAATTTCATGGTGAAGGATGCCGATGCCCGCCTGCTCATCACCACTGCGGCACAGCGTGAAAAGCTGACGGAATACGCGGGAGATGTGCTTATACTTCCGGATCTTTGTCCGGCAAATGAAATGGCTGACGCGGAGACCTACAGACTTTCAGAGACAGATGAAGAGGCTCTTCGGAAGGAATGGGCCGGATTTGTTCTTTCGCCGGAGGAGACTGCGGCGTTAATGGCTGAAAACAGGGAAAAGGGCGGCGAGCCGGGACCGGAGGATCTCTTTACCCTGCTCTATACTTCAGGCTCAACCGGACTTCCCAAAGGCGTCCGCCTAAAGGAAGGAAATCTGGTATGCTTTATCGAATGGTATCACAGGTATTACGGGCTTACGGCAGAAAGCATGGTAGGAGCGTATGCCAGCTACGGCTTTGACGCGAACATGATGGATATGTACACCCCGCTTACAAAGGGCGCAGGCTGCCTTATCGTATCGGAGGAGATGCGGCTTGATATCCAGTCCATGAATGAGTATATGGAGCATTACGGCGTAAGCCATATGTTCATGACTACCCAGGTGGGACGTGCATTTGCCGTGGATATGAACAACAGCAGGCTCAGGTATCTTTCCACGGGCGGCGAGACCCTGGTTCCATGCGATCCGCCGGAGAACCTGAAATTCTACAATGTATACGGGCCGACGGAGTGTACGATATACACCACCGCATATGAGATCACGGATAAGCTGGCAAATGTGCCTATCGGAAAACCGCTTGATAATATTAAGCTTTATGTGGTTGATGAGAACGGACACAGACTGCCTCCGGGAGCGGCGGGAGAGCTGTGGATAGCCGGACCGCACGTAGGCGCGGGCTATCTGAACAGACCGGAAAAAACGGCGGAGGTATTTATAGAAAATCCCTTTACGGCAGGCTGCACGGCTGAGACAGCAGAAAAATACAGGAAGGTATACCGTTCGGGTGATATCGTCAGGTTCAGGGCTGACGGAAATGTTGAATTCGTCGGCAGACGTGACGGACAGGTTAAGATCCGCGGCTTCAGAATAGAGCTGACCGAGGTCGAAGGTATCATCAGGGAATTTGAAGGTATAAAGGCTGCCACGGTCGCTGCATTTGACAAACCCGGCGGAGGAAAGTTCATAGCCGCTTATGTGGTAGGTAAAGAAGGACCGGACGGAAAACCCGTCAGGATCGATATTAACGCCCTTAACGACTTCATACGCGCAAATAAACCGCCTTACATGGTTCCGGAAGCTACGATGCAGATAGACAGTATCCCGCTCAACCAGAACGGTAAGGTTAATAAGCGTGCCCTGCCGGAACCCGATATCGAATCATCCCAGGCGGAATATGCGGCACCGAGGAATGAAACCGAGGAAATGATCTGCAACGCTATGGCCGAGGTACTGAACCTTTCAAGGGCGGGCATAGATGATGATTTCGTGCTCCTGGGCGGGGATTCCATAGGAGGCATGCGCTTTGCCGCCCTCTGCAAGACCCTGGGACTGGATTATAAGATCATCGTAAAGGAAAGAACCCCAAGAAAGATGGCCGAAGCCCTTTCCGGAAGAGTAGAGATCAGGGAGCTTCCGAGGCTTTCGGACTATCCTCTCAGCAGAACCCAGATGGGTATTTATGTTGAGTGTATAACCCAGCCCGAAAAACTGCTTTACCACATTGCCTTCCGCTTCCGTTTCGAAGAGGGTATAGATGTTGAAAGACTCAGAACCGCGCTTGTTACGGCGGTTGATGCCCATTCCGTACTGAAGGGCAGGATATTTACCGACAGCGACGGTAATCCCCGTATAAAGAGGCTGGATGAAGAACAGGCACTGGTGACGGTGGATGAGACAGACGACATAATGAAATATTCCGAAGAGTTTATCAGACCCTTTAATCTTGAGGGAGGCGAACTCTATCGTATCAATATCGTAAAGGAGAAGGACAGGGTTTGGCTCTTATGTGATCTTCATCACATCATAGCAGACGGAACCTCTCTGGGTATCTTCCTGGATGATGTGGACAGGGCTTACGGCGGCAGGATGCCGGAGCCTGAAAAGCTGTCCGGTTTTGAGGTTGCCCAGAAAGAGGAGATCCTTCGTTCCGGAAAAATATATGACAGGGCAAAGGAATGGTATCTTAAGACTTTCGGCGGACTGGATGTGGAGAGCCGTCCGCTCCCGGATGTTGACAGTCTTTCCTCGTCGCCCGATGCGCCGATCGTTACCTGCAGTTCGGATATGGATATCCGTATGTCCGAGCTGGAGGAGTTCGGAAACAGCATGGGTGTATCCGTAAATGTCCTGACCATGGCTGCATTTACCTTCCTCCTCGGGCTTTACGGCAGTCAGAAGGAAGCGCTTTTCACCACGATCTATAACGGACGCGGTGATGCGGATACCGCCCGTACCATGTCAATGATGGTAAAGACACTTCCTGTCTATGCAAAATGGGACAAGGATACGGAGACAGGCAGCTTCCTTAAGGAGATGCAGGATCAGCTGCTTACGGCTATGGCAAATGACATATACTCCTTCGCCGAGGTGAGCCGTGAGGCGGGAGTTCCCGCGGATGTGCTCTTTGCATATCAGGGTAATACCGAGGCGGGAGAAGGCAGTATCGGCGGTGTAGCTTACACAGCGGAAGGCTTCGACCTTCCCGGAACCGGCGAAGATATGGTATTTGAGCTTACGCCCGCTGACGTTTACGGAAATGAGGACGATAAGGTCCTCAGTATAAGTCTCCATTATAAATCGGGACTCTATACGGAGGCGTTTATCAGACATTTCACTGCTTCCTATGAAAAGGTACTCAGGGAATTCCTTACAAAGAAGACACTCGGTGAGATAGAACCGGTTACGGAACTTCAGCTTAAGGAGATGGATGGATGGAATGAGACGGAGGTGGACTATGATACCTCCGAGACCGTTGTGTCCATGTTCCGCAGGGCCGCTGCGGCGTATCCCGATAATAAGGCGGTCATATACGGCAACAGATACCTCAGCTATGCCGAAACGGACAGGATGTCCGATGAGATAGCCGCACTGCTGCTTAAAAAGGGCATAGGCAGGGGAGATGTGGTTTCGATCCTTATACCCAGGGGAGAATACATGGTACTGGGTTCCGTAGGCGTGCTTAAGACCGGCGCTGCCTACCAGCCGCTGGATTCCACCTATCCCACGGAAAGACTGAATTTCATGGTGAAGGATGCGGATGCCCGGCTGATAATCACTACAGCTGCAATGAGGGATAAGCTTACAGAATACACCGGAGAATTTCTTATACTTCCGGATCACTGTCCGGCAAATGAGATGCCTGATTCAGAAAAGTTCAGGCTGTGTGACCTTGATGAGGAGACGCTTCGCAGGGAATGGGCGGACTTTGTTCTGTCCCCGGAAGAAACAGCGGCTCTGACTGCCGGGAACAGGGAGAAGGGCGGAGAACCTTTACCCGGGGATCTGTTCACGCTGCTCTATACGTCGGGCTCCACGGGGCTTCCCAAGGGTGTAAGGCTTAACGAAGGTAATCTTGCATGCTTCTGTGAGTGGTATCACAGGTATTTCCGCCTTGAGCCGCATCATATCGTAGGCGCTTACGCCAGCTACGGCTTCGATGCAAACATGATGGATATGTACTCGCCCATTACCGCGGGTGCGGGCTGCGTTGTGGTATCGGAGGAGATGCGCCTTGATATCCAGGCCATGAATGAATATATGGAGCATTACGGCATCACTCATATGTTCATGACGACTCAGGTCGGCCGGCAGTTCGCTGTGGATATGGAAAACAACACCCTTCAGTATCTTGTGGTGGGTGGAGAAACGCTGGTTCCCTGCGATCCTCCGAAGAGCTTCAGGCTCATTAACGCTTACGGACCTACGGAAGGTACCATTTGCGTCACCGTATACGACGTGGGATCAAAGCTCGGAAATGTACCCATCGGAAGTCCGATGGATAATGTAAAGCTTTATGTGGTTGATGAAAACGGACACAGACTTCCTCCGGGAGCGGCGGGTGAGCTCTGGATAGCCGGTCCCCATGTAGGTGAAGGTTATCTGAACAGGCCGGAGAAAACGGCGGAAGTATTCATTGGGAATCCCTTTGCGGAGTTCTATACCGGAGAGCTCGCAAAGAAGTATAAGGATGTCTACCGCACAGGTGATATCGTAAGGTTCAGGACCGACGGAAATGTGGAATTCGTGGGAAGACGTGACGGACAGGTTAAGATCCGCGGCTTCAGAATCGAGCTTTCCGAGGTTGAAGGTATCATAAGAGAATTTGAAGGCGTAAAAGCCGCCACAGTTGCTGCATTTGATAAACCGGGCGGAGGCAAGTTCATAGCCGCTTATGTTGTAGGCGGTAAGGACATGGACGGCAATACGGTTAAGATCGATATCGACGCACTGAACGCATTTATCAGGGCAAATAAGCCGCCATACATGGTTCCGGAAGCAACTATGCAGATCGACAGGATCCCCCTTAACCAGAACGGTAAGGTGAACAGGCGCGCGCTCCCCGAACCGAAGCGCAATGTGACCGAGAAGATCGCACCGGTAAATGAGATACAGAAGAAGATCTTTAACTGCGTTGCGGAAGCTATAGGACATGAAGAATTCGGAATAACAACCGACATATTTGATGCGGGTCTCACCTCCATCAGCTCGATCCGGCTGAACGTACTTCTGGGTAAGGCCTTTGATGTGGTGGTAAGGTCTGCCGATATCAAGGCTAATCCCACGGTTGAACAGCTGGAGCGTTTCCTTTCCGGAGCGGATAAGCTGGCGACCCACGAGGCTCAGGACGATTATCCCCTCACTCCGAGTCAGGAGGGCGTATTTGTTGACTGCATGGGTAATGCGGGAACCACCATTTACAATATTCCCATGCTTTACAGATTCTCCCCGGATATGGATGCGGAGAAACTGGGAGCTGCGCTGGAGAAGGTGGTAGAAAACCATCCTTACCTGAAGGTAAGGCTCTTCATGGATTCCGAGGGCGAGATAAGGCAGAGGAGAAATGATGACGAGGAATACCATGCGGAGATAATAAACGGCATAGATAAGGACAGGCTGGTGCGTCCCTTCAGGATACTTGATGACCGTCTGTTCCGCTTCTCGATCCACAGGGCTGATGACGGAGTATATCTCTTTATGGATATCCATCACCTGATCGCGGACGGAAGCTCTCTTGCCGTGCTCATTTCCGACCTGGATAAGGCCTTCCGCGATGAGAAGCTTGAACCGGAGAGCTATTCCAGCTATGATCTCGCGCTGGATCTGGAGAAGTCCGCAAAGAGCGAGACCTACGCAAAGGATGAGGAATTCTATAAGAAACTGTATGAGGGCTGCGGAGGGAGTACGGATATCCCGGCTGAAAAGAATGATGACGAACCTGCTCTTGCGGTGGCATCCTGCAGATTTGAGGCCATTAAGAAGGCTGCGGTAACGGAATACTGCAGGCGTTACGAGATCACCGAGAATGTATTCTACCTCGGCTGCTTCGGCGCGCTGCTGGCGGCGTATGTGGGAAAAGAAAAGGCTGTATTCACGACCATTTATAACGGCAGAAATGATTCTCGTCTTACGGATACGGTGGGTATGCTTGTTAAGACACTGCCGGTGATCTGTGATACCGGTCTTCCGGCAGGAAAATATTTCAAGACTCTTAAGGAAGAGATCATGGGAGAAATGGACCATGACAGCTTTCCCTTCTCAAAGATAAGCAGAAGCTTCGGTATAACTCCCGATACCATGGCGTCTTTCCAGGGCACGGAGTTTGATTTTGATACCTTCTGCGGAGAGAAGCCGGAATATATCTCCCTTGAGCTCAATGCTGCCAAGTCACCTTTATCCCTTACCATTCATCCGAAGGATGACGGTTATGAGTGCATGCTGGAGTACAGAAGCGATCTCTATTCAAAGGAAACCGCGGACGCCTTCCTTAAAAACATGGAGCGTGCGATATTTGACATACTGGAGGGTGTACAGCCTTCGGAGGTTAGAGCCGACGCGGCAGGCTCCGGTAAGCCGATGCTGACTGCGGCACAGTGGAAGGAAGTATACACACGCTTTAATGATACGATGTATCCCCAGGAGTATGTGCCCGTTACGGCTAAGCTGGAGAAGAACGCGGCGGAAAGACCCGATCACATCGCGGTTATCTGCGAGGACCGGTCACTCAGTTACGGGGAGCTGAACAGACTTGCAAACCGTATGGCGCATTCCCTCAATGCAAATGGTGTATGCCCGGGTAAGGAACAGATAGTTGCGATAATGCTGAACCGCAGTGAGACGGTATATGCAGCAAGGCAGGGTATACTTAAGGCCGGCGGGGCATTTCTGTTTATGGATCCGGAATATCCCGATGAAAGAGTGAGATTCATACTTGAGGATTCGGAGGCAAAGATACTTATCACCACCGGAGAGCAGAGGACGGAGCGTAAGGAAATGCTGGAGGCCATGGGCGTTAAGGCCTTTACTGCGGAAGAACTTCTCGATGCGGCAGTATCGGAGGAGAATCCGGGATGGCGGCCCGGTGAGCATGAACTGGCTTATTGCATCTATACCTCAGGCTCTACGGGACGGCCCAAGGGTGTTATGATAGAACACGGAAATCTGTCGAATTTCGTGACGCCGAATCCGAAGAACCACGAGACGAACGGCTATGTGGAAAGGGGAAGCGTTTCCCTCTGTCTCGCGGCCATGACCTTCGATGTATCCATCATGGAAGAGTTTATAGCGCTCTGCAACGGACTTACGGCAGTCATTGCAACGGAAGAGGAGATCCATGATATCATAAAGCTTTCCGAGCTTGTAAAACGCACGGGTGTGGATGTGATATCCACCACGCCGTCCTTTGCCGGGGTAATGCTGGACATTCCCGAAATGCGCGATGCGCTCAGGCAGGTTAAGGTATATGACATGGGCGCTGAGGCCTTTACCCAGGGACTCTATACAAAAATGACGGATGTTAATCCGGATGTTTATATCATGAACGGTTACGGCCCGACGGAAACCACCATCAGCTGTACCATGAAGGTGATCGAGTCGGAGGATGTCATAACCATAGGCGTACCGAATGCAAATGTCAGATGCTATATAGTGGATGAAATGCTTAACGAGGTGCCTTACGGAGAGATCGGTGAGCTGCTGATAACCGGAAAGGGAGTGGGACGCGGCTATGTCAAACTTCCGGAGAAGACGGCTACTGTCTTCGTAAACTTCCGCGGCGAGAGGGCTTACCGTTCCGGCGATCTCGCATGCATCACTCCCTCGGGAGAGATCGAGTTCCACGGCAGAAAGGATAATCAGGTCAAGCTCCGCGGACTCCGTGTGGAGCTGGGAGAGATAGAAGAGGTTCTTCATTCCATCCCGGGTGTGAACGCCGCATGCTGTATCGCAGTGGACAATATGTATCTTGTGGCGTATTATACCTCTGCGGCAGAGATCAGTACGGATGAGCTTAAGGCCTTCTGCGCCGAAAAGCTGACCGATTACATGGTACCCAACATTTTCGTTCATCTGGACAGGATGCCGCTTACCAGTAACATGAAGATAGACAGAAAGGCGCTTCCGGCACCGGATCTGTCCGTTATGGCGGCCGAATATGCGGCTCCGAGAAATGAAAATGAAGAGAAGCTGTGTGAGATCTTTAAGAAAGCACTGAAATGTGACAGAGTAGGTATAGATGACGACTTCTTTGATCTGGGCGGGACTTCGCTGATCGCATCCAAGGTTGCGATAATGTGCATGAACGAGAATATCCAGCTGGTTTATGCCGATATCTTCAAGCATCATACGGTAAGAGAGCTTTCCGAGCTGATATTCGGAGGTTTCGAGGAGGAGAAGTCCGACAATGAGTTCGCGGATTATTCATACAAAGCCATTGATGAAATGCTGAAGAAGAACTCGCCCGAATATCTGATGAAGAAGAAAGGTGGAAAGTTCATAGATCACGAGACGGGACTCATGAGATCCGACGTGGGAGATGTACTGCTGACCGGTGCCACCGGCTTCCTGGGCATACACGTGCTGAAGGAGCTGCTGGATCATTATGATTGCAAGATATGGTGTCTGGTACGTAAGGGCAGCTATGAATCACCGGATAAGCGGCTTATGAACATGCTCATGTATTATTTTGGCAATCTGTGCCAGGACAGCTTCGGAACGAGGATATTCTGTATCGACGGCGATATCACGGATGCCGATAAGGTGGCTGAGCTAGAGGATCTGCCCTTTGATACGCTGATCAACTGCGCGGCATGCGTGAAGCATTTCGTTGCGGATGATATACTTGAAAGGATCAATTATCACGGCGTCGAGAACCTTATCGCGCTGTGTAAGGAGGCGGGAAGACGTCTGGTACAGATCTCCACAGTATCGGTTTCCGGTACCGGTACCGGCGGCAGGCCCCCGTACGGAAGAAAGATAAAGGAGACCGATCTTTACTTCGGACAGATGATCACGAACGAGTACATAAGGACCAAGTTCCTGGCTGAGCGCGCGGTACTTGAGGCAGCTGCGGAAGGAATGGACGGCAAGGTCATCCGTGTGGGCAACCTTATGAGCAGGCAGTCCGACGGGGAATTCCAGATCAATTTTATCACCAACGGCTTCCTTCGCAGTCTGAGAGGCTTTAAGGCAGTAGGCGCATTCCCCATAGGAATGATGAACGCCCTTGAAGAGTTCTCACCCATCGATGAGACCGCTGCGGCGGTGGTAAAGCTTGCGGGAACAGACAGGGATCTTACGATGTTCCATGCATTTAATAACCATAAGGTATTCATGAGCGATGTCATTTACGCTATGAAGAAGTACGGCTTTGATATCAGGATCACCTCAAATGAGGAATTCTCGGAAGCCATTTCACGTTACACCAGGGATCATGAGAAGAACGATGCGGTTTCCGGACTGCTTACCTACATGTCCCGGGATGAGGATAAGATCTACATGTTCGACAGTGACGTGGATCATACGGCCATGGTTCTTTACCGTATGGGATACAAATGGCCGATCACGGATGACAGCTATATGAATAACGCCATACGTGTGCTTGATGAGCTTAATTTCTTTGATGAAGAATTCTTTGGGGAGTAGATGCGGAGTATGCTTAAACGAAATGAGACACTGATAAAGAAAAAACTGTGGCAATATCTGATCCCTTCCATCATGACCAATATGGCTATGCAGATCGGAAATGTGGTGGATACCATTCTGGTGGGAAATATCCTTGGTAAGGAGGCTATGTCTTCCGTCCAGATAGGCAGCACCGTGCTTCTGCTGATCCAGATCCCCGGCTATATGCTGGGGATCGGAGGCTGCATAGTTGCGGCGATCCGGATGGGCAAGAGAGATATTGACGGGGCTTCGGGCGTGTTCGGAGGCTGCCTTTTTGCGGCGGCAGCTTCCGGGATGGCCATGATGATATGCGCATTTTTCTCGAATCCCATTGCAAGGATGCTGACGGGTGGAGAAGGCGTGCTGACAGGGGATGTATCCTCCGTAATAAGGGTGATGTTCCTGGGCGCACCGCTATTGGGGATAGCGCTGGTATTTCTGAATTTCATGGAGGTTGATAATCATCCGAAGCTGACCACGATGTATGTGGTGGTTTCAAATGTGATCAATCTTTTGAGCGATTTTTTACTGCTCAAATATACATCCATCGGACCTGCGGGTTCGGTGCTTTCGACACTTATCGGATACGGCGCCGCGATGATCGTTGTGATCTTCTACTTCAGGTCGCCGAAGCGTATGCTGCATCTTAAGCTGAGCTTCAAGGCTCTTTCCACGGCGCTGCTCACGGGTATTCCGGCGCTGCTTATGATCGCCTGCCAGGTTGTACGCAACTGGCTGATGAATATCATGATCATCAGGTATGCGGGTGAAGACGGAACGGCCATCTATACCATCTGTCTTAATCTTATCATGATCGCGGAGCTCTTCCTGGGCGGCATCATAGAGGTAATGAGCAAGGTGGGGGGAGTGGTCTATGGCGAGAAGGACTATTTCGGCCTCAGAAGTCTGTCAAAGAATATACTGAAGTACAGCTATATAGTACTTGTAGGGCTTATGATACTTCTGTTCATCTTTGCAAAACAGGCGGCAGCCATCTTTGGCAGGGACGATCCCGTGCTGCTGGAGGAAGCACAGCCGGCGATACGTATATTCATTTTCGCGCTGCCGTTCTACGTCTTCTGCCGTTTCTTTTCGGCATATTACCAGACTACAGAGAAGGCCAGGCTTTCAAATATGATCATTGTACTGGAGCTTGTGGTGCTTCTTATTCCTTCGGTACTTGTTGCGCTTAATCTGGCGTCGTCGAACGGAACATCCGCAATAAATGCCACCATGGCCGGCATGGTCGTTGCGGAGATGCTGACCGTGATCGTTACTACCGTTGTTGTAAAGCTGACCGGAAAGGGTCAGGGAATGCTCAGGATTCCTTCAGGCGAGGAGGATGTGCTGGATGTTTCGGTGGGCAGGAATATGGCGGAAGTAAGCGCTATCCCGAGGGATATCATTTCCTTCTGTGAAGGAAAGCTGGATCCGATCCGGGCAAACCAGCTTGCAGTCGCGGCGGAGGAAATGGCGGCGAATGCGGTTACCTACGGCGGGGAGGGACTCAGCAGCATAGATGTCATGCTGAGCTTCCAGGACGATAAGGTGCTGCTGCGGCTACGGGATAACGGAATACCGTTTGATCCGACGGATTACAGTGTGGACGGGGATGAGTTTGAGTTCAGCGGTATAGAGCTGGTAAGGGGACTGGCGGATGATATCACTTACCTCAGGGTGCTGGATTTCAATAATACCACGCTGGAGTTTTCGAAGGGAACGATAAGCGAAGCTGTATGATAAAGGAGCGATAAGGATGATATATGATAACATACTTGCGGCTGTCGGCAGGACACCGCTGGTGAGGCTGAATCATCTGACCGGGATCTGCGATGCGGAGGTGCTGGTCAAGGTGGAAGGACTGAATATAGGAGGTTCCATAAAAACCCGGACCGCACTGCAGATGATCGAGGCGGCAGAGCAGGAAGGCATACTCACGAAGGATTCTGTGATAGTGGAACCTACCAGCGGAAACCAGGGTATAGGTCTTGCCCTTGTGGGCGCGGTTAAGGGCTACCGTGTGATAATCATCATGCCGGATTCCGTGAGCGAGGAGAGGCGCCTGCTGATCCGCCAGTACGGCGCGGAGCTGATGCTGATCCATGATGACAACAACATCGGCGAGTGCATCGACCGCTGTATAGAGACTGCAAAGCAGCTGTGCCGTGAGCATGAGGATTATTTCATGCCGGATCAGTTCTCGAATTATAACAATATCCGTGCACACCAGTATCATACGGCTCTGGAGATACTTATGGATGTGAACGGACCCATCGACGGTTTCTGTTCGGGCATCGGTACCGGAGGGACCATAACCGGTATCGGACAGGTGCTGAAGGACAGGAATCCGGACATGCTCATCTGGGCGGCGGAGCCGGAGCATGCCGCGATCCTTTCCGGCGGCTCCATCGGATCCCACATTCAGATGGGTATCGGAGACGGACTTATCCCGCCAATACTGGATCAGGAGATCATTCAGAGGATAGAGATCGTTACGGACGAGGAAGCCATAAAGACCACAAGGGATCTTACCCGCCGCGAAGGACTGCTCTGTGGTA
The DNA here is from genome assembly GCA_900321505.1 of uncultured Eubacteriales bacterium. Classification (GTDB taxonomy): domain Bacteria; phylum Bacillota; class Clostridia; order Lachnospirales; family Lachnospiraceae; genus Eubacterium_Q. The sequence goes on along the minus strand of ONWK01000290.1, from coordinate 12,813 downwards.
TATCCAGCGGGACCAATGTCTGCGTCGCCCTCAGGATGGCGCGGCTTCTGGGCCGGGGAAAGAGAGTGGTAACGGTGCTTCCGGATACGGGAGAAAGGTACTTCAGTACAGAATTGTTCAGATAACCGACAGGGAACGGAACCGTATTATGCCGGTCCTCCGGGGGATTTACGATGGATAAGATCAGAAAACGCTTTATATTTTACGGCCGGGTACAGGGTGTGGGCTTCCGCTGGCGTGCGCGTCATGCGGCCGACAGCCTGCACCTTACCGGCTGGGTAAGCAACCTGGATGACGGCTCCGTTATGATGGAGCTGCAGGGCACGGAGGCTGAGATCGACAGACTGATCATTTCACTGAGAAATGACAGATATATAGATATCACATCCATGGAAGTTAAAAAACTTCCGACGGAAGAGGATGAACGAAGCTTCCGCGTAAGAGGATACTGACAGGACTGCTGAAGAAAATAAAGTATCTCAATATATTGACTTTTGTTTGTAAAGTGTTATACTACTGACAATATGGAAAGAAAGCCGGATCGGAATGACTGGAACAGATTTTTTGCAAGTGGATATACTGATGAAAAGTACGGAGCAAGGGCGTTTCGGGATTTAGTTCTCGAAATGTCTTTTTTTGTAGATCTATTCAGCACCCATGGGAAAACATAAAAAACATGGATGGAAAGCTTGCTTTCCAGACTGGTTTTTATGTTTTCCCATGGGCGGCCAAGACGCGGAGCGTAGGGTGCTGAACAGTTACAGTAAACGAAGTGTGAGATGCAGATAAGGAACGGTAGGGATTATGAGTGAAATGAACCGGAAACTGATATTGGAGGACGGAAGTGTTTACTTCGGCACGGGCTTCGGAGCCGACAGGGATGCGGTCTGTGAGATAGTATTTAATACTTCCATGGTGGGATATCAGGAGATAGTGTCGGATCTTTCCTATACGGATCAGGCAGTTGTAATGTCCTATCCGCTGATCGGAAATTACGGGATCACGGATGAGGATTTTGAGAGCAAGGCTCCTATGATAGGCGGGATGATAGTAAGGGATTATAATGACCTTCCCTCAAATTTCCGATATACAAGGACTCTGGCGGAGCTGCTGACAGAATATCACATACCGGGAGTTACCGGCGTGGATACACGAAAGCTGGTGCGCAGCATCAGAGATCTCGGAAGCCGGAGAGTGCTGATCACCCGTCCGAATGTTTCAACGGAGGAAGGCCTCCGAAGGATCGCCCAGACTCCTGTGCCCCATGACGCGGTGGCCCGGGTAAGCTGTAAACGCCGCTGGTATGCAAGAACCGCCAATCCCAAATACCGCGTGGTCGCCATCGACTGCGGTATGAAGCTCAATATAGTAAGAATGCTGAACCGTTTCGGCTGCAATGTGACCGTGGTGCCCTATGACACAACGGCAGAAGAGATACGTTTTATGAATCCGGACGGAGTTTTCATTTCCAACGGCCCCGGAGATCCGGAGGATGTGACCTGTGTTATCGAGACCCTTAAGGCGCTGAAGGGTGAATATCCCATGTTCGGCATCTGTCTGGGACATCAGCTGCTGGCGCTTGCGTACGGTGCCAGGACCTACAAGCTGAAGTTCGGACACCGCGGCGGTAATCATCCGGTGAAGGATCTGGAAACCGGAAAGATCGAAATGACCAGTCAGAACCACAGCTATGCGGTAGATGAAAAGTCTGTGGAGGGAACAAAGCTTACGGTTTCCCATATAAATCTGCTGGACAATACCGTGGAGGGCCTGAGATGTCCGGAGGATAAGATGTTTTCCGTACAGTACCATCCTGAGAGCGCACCTGGCCCCCAGGACAGTACATATCTCTTTGAACGCTTTATAAGGAATATGAGCGAGAAGTAAACCGCTGCACAAAAAGGCGGCGGGGCATGCCGGATATGCCGGCGTGACGGATAGATGAAATGGAGGAATAACATGCCTAAGCGCAGTGATATACATAAGGTTCTGGTCATCGGCTCCGGCCCTATCGTTATAGGACAGGCTGCGGAGTTTGACTATGCGGGAACCCAGGCCTGCCTTGCTCTGAAGGAGGAAGGTTATGAGGTGGTGCTGGCGAATTCAAATCCGGCGACCATCATGACTGATAATTCCGTGGCGGATAAGGTATATATGGAACCGCTCACATTGGAATATATGGCTCGTATCTGCCGCTATGAGAGACCGGATGCCATAGTACCCGGGATCGGCGGACAGACCGGCCTGAATCTTGCCATGCAGCTCCATGACAAGGGAGTACTGGAGGAGTGCGAGATAGAGATGCTGGGAACCGATGCCGAAAGCATCCGCTGCGCCGAAGACAGGGAGCAGTTCAAGGAGCTCTGCGAGCGTATCGGTGAGCCGGTGGTTCCTTCAAAGATAACCTACAGCATCGAGGAAGGTCTTGAAGCTGCGGAGGAGATCGGTTATCCCGTCATTTTACGTCCGGCATTTACCCTGGGCGGAACCGGAGGCGGTTTTGCCGGTGATCCGGAGGAGATGCGTGAAATGATGCGCAACGCTCTGGCGCTTTCCCCCGTGCATCAGGTACTGGTGGAAAAGAGCATCAAGGGCTATAAGGAGATAGAGTACGAGGTAATGCGGGATGCAAATGATACCGCCATCGTAGTCTGCAACATGGAGAATCTGGATCCCGTGGGCATCCACACCGGAGATTCCATCGTCGTTGCGCCCAGCCAGACTCTCACAAATAAGGAATATCATATGCTCAGGGACAGCGCGCTGAGACTGATCAGGGCCCTCCGGGTCTGCGGAGGCTGTAATGTCCAGTTTGCGCTGGATCCCGAGTCGTTTAAATACTATGTTATCGAAGTAAATCCCAGAGTATCACGTTCCTCTGCCCTGGCTTCAAAGGCCAGCGGTTATCCCATCGCGCGGGTATCCGCCAAGATCGCTGTAGGCATGCAGCTTGAGGAGATCCAGCTGGCAAATACCCCCGCATGCTTTGAACCTGCTCTGGACTATGTTGTAACGAAGATGCCCCGCTTCCCCTTTGACAAGTTTACTCTTGCTTCAAATGTGCTTTCCACCCAGATGAAGGCTACCGGCGAGGTAATGAGCGTCGGCAGGACCCTTGAGGAAAGCCTTCTTAAGGCCATCAGGTCTCTGGAGGACGGGAAGAACCACCTGCATCTTGCAAAATTCGACCAGAAGAATATGAGCCGCGAGGAGCTGCTGGACTACATCAGGGAAGGCACAGACGACCGTATCTATGCCATTTCACAGCTGATGTGGCTGGGCGTGGACCATCAGCGTATCAACGCCATTACCAAGATCGATATGTTCTTCCTGGACAAGGTCAAGAAGATCGTGGATTTCGAGAAGAAGATCGAGGCGCTGAAGGATAACGGTGAGGAGCTTACGCCGGAGCTGATGCGGGATGCCAAGAAGATGGGCTTCTCGGATTCCTACATAGCGGAAATGCTGGACTGCACGGAGGATGAGATATGGGAGAAACGCCGTGAGATGAGCATTTTCCCCGTATATAAGATGATCGATACCTGTGCGAGCGAGTTCGAGAGCTACGTTCCCTATTTCTATTCCACCTATGAAGAGGAAAATGAGTCCATAGTCTCCGATAAAAAGAAGATCATGGTCCTGGGCTCCGGTCCCATAAGGATAGGCCAGGGCGTGGAGTTTGACTACTCCACAGTACATGCCGTAAAGACCATCAGGGAAATGGGCTATGAGGCCATAGTCGTAAACAACAATCCCGAGACCGTGTCGACGGATTATACCACGGCGGATAAGCTCTATTTCGAGCCCCTTACGCCGGAAGATATCATGAATATCGTGGAGCTGGAGAAGCCTGAGGGAGTTATCGCCACACTGGGAGGTCAGACGGCTGTCAATCTTGCGGAGCCTCTTACAAAGAGGGGTGTTAAGATCATCGGTACCGACTGTGACGCCATTTTCAAGGCTGAGGACAGGGATGCCTTTGAGGAGCTGATCGAGGAGCTTGATATCCCGCATCCGAAGGGTGAAGCGGTTACGGATATCGAAAGCGGCGTGGAGGTTGCGGCAAGGATAGGTTATCCCGTGCTTGTGCGTCCCAGCTTCGTTCTGGGCGGACGCGCCATGGAGATCGTGGCCAATGAGGAAATGCTCCGCCATTATCTGCAGTCTGCGGTTGAGGTAAATGAGGATCAGCCGGTGCTTGTGGATAAATATGTTGTGGGAAAAGAGGTTGAGGTGGATGCCATCTGCGACGGGAAGGAGGTCTTCCTGCCGGGCATCATGGAACTGGTGGAAAGAACCGGCGTGCATTCCGGGGACAGTACCAGTGTATATCCTCCGTTCTCCATTTCACAGAAGGTAAAGGACACTATACTGGATTATACAACGCGTCTCGGACTGGGGATAGGCATAGTCGGACTCTTCAATATCCAGTTCATCGTCGATAAAGAGGAAAATGTTTTCATCATCGAGGTTAATCCCCGGGCTTCACGAAGTGTGCCCTTCCTCTCCAAATCCAGCGGATACTCGCTGGTGGATATTGCCACAAAGGCCATGCTGGGCCATACCCTTGCGGATCAGGGCATCGCAGCGGGAGTTGCGCCGGAGAAGCAGTTCTGGTATGTAAAGGCACCGGCATTCTCATTTGAGAAGCTTCACGGTATGGATGCCTATCTGTCGCCGGAAATGAAATCCACCGGAGAAGCCATAGGCTACGACAGGAAGCTGAAGAGGGCGTTCTATAAGGCTCTGCAGGCTTCGGGTATCAAGATGAAGGGCTACGGTACGGTTATGGTGACCCTCGCCGATGAGGATAAGGAGGAGGCTCTTCCCTTAGTCCGCAGATTCTATGAGCTGGGCTTCAATATCGAAGCAACGGTGGGAACCGCCAATTATCTAAAGGAGAACGGCATACGGACCAGGCTGAGAGGCAAGCTCTCAGACGGCAGCGACGAAGTCCTGAAATCCATAAGAGCCGGTTATGTAAGCTATATCATAAATACACGCGCGATACTGTCGGGAGTGCATTTCCACGACGGAACGGCCATAAGACAGTGCGCGGTTGAAAACGGAGTGACCATGTTTACATCCCTGGATACGGTACGTATAGTGCTGGATGTACTGGAGGATATATCACCGGAGATATCGACCATCTGACACCACGTGACCCCGGACGGTCCCGGGCGGCTGTCATCCCCTGTTAGCGGGGAGAAAGGAAAACTACTATGAATTACACCCCGGATGAGATCATGCAATATGTGGAGGAAGAGGATGTAAGCTTTATCAGGCTTGCCTTCAGGGATGCCTTCGGTGTACAGAAGAACATTTCAGTTATGCCGGGCGAGCTCAGAAAGGCTTTCGAAGAAGGCGTGGGTATCAGTGCCAGTGAGATCGCCGGTTTTGAGGAGAGTAAGAGCGGAAGGCTTTATCTTAAGCCGGATGCGTCAACACTGTCGGTCCTTCCCTGGCGTCCGGATTCCGGCAGGGTGGTGCGTATGTACTGTGATGTCGTTACCCCCGACGGAGAGGCCTTTTCCGCAGATCCGAGAAATGTGCTCAGAAAGGCAGCCGCAAAGGCTGAGGAGGCGGGCATCGAATTCCGGTTCGGCGCAGCTTCCGAGTTTTATCTGTTCCGCAAGGACGATCTGGGTAATCCTACCAAAATACCCTACGATCAGGCAGGATACATGGATATCGCTCCTCTTGACCGGGGAGAGAACATCCGCCGTGAAATATGCCTTACCATAGAGAAAATGGGCCTCAAGCCGGAACGTTCCCATCATGAGAGGGGACCCGGGCAGAACGAGATAGATTTCCATTACGGAAAGCCGCTGAAGGCTGCCGATCAGATGGTTACATTTAAGATGGTAGTTCAGACGGTGGCGGACAGGAACGGGCTTACAGCTGATTTTTCACCGGTACCTCTGCCGGAGAATCCGGGAAACGGATATCATATCAACATTTATGCGGTGGATCGTGAAGGAAATGATATGTGCCGCTTTGCCGCAGCCGGTATAATAGATAAGATCCGGGACATGACCCTGTTCCTTAATCCCACGGACGGCTCCTATGCACGGTTCGGAAATGGAACGGCTCCCGACCGTGTAAACTGGTCAAGCGCTGAGAGCAGCGAGCTGGTACATATCTCCGATCATCACGGAAAGACAGGCGTTGAGCTCAGATCGCCGGATGCACTCAGTAATCCCTATCTTGTATATGCGCTGCTTATACATGCGGGATTATACGGTATTGAAAACAGGCTGACACTGCCTGAGGAAATGGATGTCAACGGTGCGCTGCTTCCGCAGTCCAGGATGGAAGCAAAGAGAGCGGCGCAGGAGAGCTCATTTATAAAGGAGATACTTCCCGAGGCAATAGTGAGAAAGTATCTGGGATAGTTACAGGACAGGGACGGCCATCAGGCGCTGAGAACCGTCCCGGTAATGCAGCCGGGAGCAGACTATGAAGGAAAGATCCGGACGACAGTATTCGATACTGATCGTTTCTGCGTCAGAACAACTGAATAGCTTCGTGAAAAGAACCATATCCGACGGGCGTTTTGACGGGATCGAGGTGAGGAAGAGTGTGGCTCAGGCATCACAGGAGCTTCTGAACCGGCATTATGATGTGATCCTTGTGAATACGCCGCTGCCGGATGATTTTGGCGTGGATTTTGCCCTGAACGCATGTGAGAAATACACCTCAGGCGTGCTGATAATAACACCCGGTGATGTGTGTGATGATATAACGGAGCGGGTGATAGATTACGGTGTGATCGTGCTGGCAAAGCCCCTTACAAACAGGGCGCTGGCGCGGAACCTGCGGCATTTATGCGCCATACAGGATAAGATCAGGAATACGGAGAAGAAGATACTTACTCTTGAAGATAAGATAACGGAAATGAGGATCGTAAATCAGGCCAAATGCCTGCTGATAGAGAAGGAGCATATTTCCGAAGAAGAGGCTCACCGGCGCATCGGAAAACAGGCCATGGACCGCTGCGTATCCCGCAGGATAGTAGCGGAAGAGATAATTGAAAAGTGGGAGTGACAATAAGGGGACGGTTTCCGAAATAAGGAACCGTCCCCGCATTAATTTAGGCTTTTCTCATTATTTACGGTATGTTATAATACTCTTTGTGACTAAAATGGCTATGCCGTCAAAGAAAGGACAATGCTATGGCTCAGACGATCGATACCAAAACAATCAATGCGATCCGTATACTTTCTGCGGATGCGATACAGAAGGCAAATTCAGGTCACCCGGGACTTCCGCTGGGTGCGGCACCCGCAGCTTATACGCTGTGGTCAAAGGTAATGCATCACAATCCGGCCGATCCGGCTTGGGAGAACCGTGACAGATTCGTTCTGTCAGGCGGACATGGATCCATGCTGCTTTATTCCCTGCTTCATCTGTTCGGATACGGTCTTACCACTGAAGATCTGTCTCAGTTCAGACAGTTCGGTTCCCTTACACCGGGACATCCCGAATATCGTCATACAAGAGGCGTGGAAGCTACCACAGGTCCTCTCGGTGCAGGTATGGCCATGGCAGTCGGTATGGCTATGGCGGAGAAGCATCTGGCATCTGTATTTAACAAGCCGGAATATCCGGTGGTGGATCATTACACCTATGTACTGGGCGGCGACGGCTGCATGATGGAGGGCATCTCCTATGAGGCGTTCTCACTTGCGGGAACTCTGGGCCTGTCCAAGCTTATCGTTCTTTATGATTCAAATGATATTTCCATTGAAGGCGGCACGAATATTGCTTTCCGTGAGTCCGTTATGAAGCGTTTCGAGTCCTTCGGTTTCCAGACCCTCCGGGTAGAGGACGGAAATGATCCAGATGCCATCCTTAAGGCTATTGAGGAGGCAAAGGCAGATACCGAACGTCCCTCAATGATCGAGATCAAGACAAAGATCGGCGCAGGCTGCCCGGCCAAGGAAGGCAAGGCAAGCGCACACGGCGAGCCTCTCGGCGTTGACAATGTGGCTGCTCTCAGAAAGAATCTCGGTTGGGAGGATGAGACTCCCTTTGCCGTACCGCAGGATGTATATGATAACTGTGCAGCGGTAAATGCTGAAAATGCAAAGCTTGAAGAGGAGTGGAACGCTCTCTTTGCAGCATGGAAGGCTGCATATCCCGAGCTGGCAGAGCTCTGGGAGAAATATCATGATGATAACTCGGCCGAGAGCCTTATCGATGATGAGGCCTTCTGGAAGATCTGCGATGCGCCCGAGGCTACGAGAAATGTATCCGGAAAGCTCATCAATTATGTAAAGGATAAGATCCCGAATCTCTTCGGAGGCGCTGCGGATCTTGCACCGTCCACCAAGACCTATATGAAGGATCTGGGTGATTTCTCAAAGGAGACTCCTGAGGGAAGCAACCTGCATTTCGGCGTACGTGAGCTGGCTATGGCAGCTATCGGAAACGGTATCCGTCTGCACGGAGGACTCAGATCATTTGTTTCCACCTTCTTTGTATTCAGTGACTATGTAAAGCCCATGGCAAGGCTTTCCGCACTGATGCAGCTGCCCCTTACCTATGTGCTGACACATGACAGTATCGGCGTAGGAGAGGACGGTCCGACACATCAGCCCATAGAGCAGCTTGCAATGTTCCGGGCAATGCCGAATTTCTATATCTTCAGACCTGCAGATGCGGCTGAGACGGCTGCTGCATGGTATTATGCGCTTAATTCCAAATCCGCTCCGGTTGCCATGGTACTTTCACGCCAGAATCTGCCCCAGCTTGCAGAGGACGGACGTGAGGCACTGAAGGGCGCATATATCTTAAAGGACAGCACAAAGGAGACGCCGGACGCCATCCTTATTGCAACCGGTTCCGAGGTTCAGCTTGCGGTTGAGGCAAGGGAGAAGCTGCTTCAGGAGGGCATCGATGCCCGCGTTGTCAGCATGCCCTGTGCGGATCTTTTCATGGATCAGCCGGCAGAGTATAAGGAGAAGGTACTTCCGGCAGCAGTCAAGGTACGTGTTGCAGCAGAAGCTCTTTCTACCTTCGGCTGGGAGCGTTACGTGGGCCTTGAAGGTAAGATCGTAGGTATGACAACCTTCGGAGCATCTGCTCCTGCAGGAAAGCTCTTCCCGTATTTCGGCATCACATCCGACGCCATCGTGGAAGCAGTAAAGGAATGCAGATAGATCAAGGGGAGTGAAATGGAAAACGGTTTCAGAGGATCCTCTATGCCGGATCCCGTTAAGCGCGGCAGAGATAACCGCGGAGCCATGAGCGGAGGCAGGATAGCCGTAATAGCCATGTTTCTCGGGCTGGCAGTTGTTGCCGTGGTGCTGATCATTTTCATAGCAAAGGATATGGGAAAGGAACCGGAGGATACTACAGGTTCCACAACTGCCCAGACTTCGGCAAAGAGCACGGAAAAGGCCACGGAAAAAAAGACCGAGAAGAAGACGGATACCACGGAAGCACCCACAACGGAGGAGCCCACGACGGAAGAACAGCTTCCTGACGGTACCAAGTATGAGACGCCGACCCCCTGTGGGAACGGATATGTTCTTGACGGACAGATCTTCAGCGTAGCCTGCGCAGGACATTCAACGGCGGATTATTATGCCGACATGGTCAACACGGTGGCATCAAAGCTGCCGAACAAGGTAAAGCTGTACGATATAGTGGCGCCCACTGCTTTCGGAGCATGCCTGAGTGTGGATGTCCAGAATGAGATGGCAGGCAATAACCAGCCGGAGATCATTGCCTATATCAACAGCAAGATCACCAACAGCAAGGCTGTGGGTGTTGACGCCGTAAGCAACATCATTAAGCATAATGCGGAATATATTTATTATAATTCTGACCATCACTGGACGGTCATGGGAGCTTATTATGCCTATGTGGCATGGTGCAGGGCAAAGGGCATAGAGCCTCATACAACGGACTTTTTCTTTACAACCTACAGGTTTGAAGGGTTCCTCGGATCATTTTATTCGCTTGCAGGTTCACCCTCCTTCCTGGAGCAGAACAGGGATGTGGTTGAGGCTTTTGTACCGAACGGAACGAATGATCTGACCTTTATAGACCAGGATGGAACGAGCTTTGACTGGAATGTGATATATGATGTTACGGACTGGGCAAGGACTTCCAAGTATAACTGCTTTATCGGCGGTGACAATCCGTATACCGAGATCACAAATCCGAGTATAAAGGACGGATCGGCATGCATCCTGATCAAGGAGTCCTACGGAAATGCCTTTGCGCCGTTCCTGGTGGATCATTATTCACATGTTTATGTTATTGATTACCGTTATTATACGGGAAATCTGCTTTCCTTCATCAGCAGCCATAACGTGAAGGATGTGATCATCCTGAACAATATGGAAGCTATCGGTGGAGGCAGGGCAGACCAGATCAGCAATCTGTTCCCGTAAATATCAGGACGGCTTCAGGTATACACCAATATCGTAAGGTTAACATGTCATCCTGAGCGAAGCGAAGGAGCTCCCGGCTGATTCACGGGATCCTTCGCTTCACTCAGGATGAAGTACATTGTTAACTGCGTTACATTGAACCATACACAGAATCGTTACTGCAGTATTACAGGATGAGCTATGAGCCGCAGAAAGAAGGAAAATGAACAGGCCCTGAGGACGGGATCTGCTATAATCCCCAAGGAGGATCTGAAGGATGCATCTAAGGGCGAGAAGCTTCGCTATCAGGTGTTCCGGATGGTCTCTGTTGGCGTGGTTGATGAACCGGTGAACCAGGCCTATGATGTGATCTCCACCATAGTGCTCATAGTCAATCTGGTGGTGATGATCCTGAATACCTTTGATAATCTTTCGGACCGGTACGGCGACCTTTTTACCGTACTTGAACATATGACGGTCTTCTTCTTTGCCGTGGATTATATGCTTCGGGTTTACACGGCCAAATATCTCTATCCGGACAGCACGCCGGTGAGGGCCATCGTGAAATATATTTTTTCCTTTGCCGGCATAGTGGATGTCCTGTCCTTCATCCCGTTCTATCTTCCTGTATTCTTCCCAAGCGGAGCGTCTGTCTTCAGATTCTTCCGTGTGGCAAGGATCATGAGGCTTTTCAGGATCAATGCATATTATGACTCCCTTAATGTCATAACAGAGGTTATCTCCAGCAAGAAGCAGCAGCTGCTTTCATCTGTATTTATCATACTGGTACTTATGATCGCATCAAGTCTCTGCATGTACAGTGTTGAAAATGCGGCCCAGCCTGATGTTTTCAAAAATGCATTTTCCGGTATCTGGTGGTCGGCATCGACGCTGCTGACGGTGGGGTACGGTGACATTTATCCCGTAACTACCATGGGTAAGGTGCTGGGCATAGTGATATCATTCCTGGGAGTGGGAATGGTAGCTATACCAACGGGTATCATTTCCGCCGGATTCGTGGAGCAGTATTCGAGACTGAAGCGTATCGGCGAGAATTCCTCGGAGGAGGATATACGTTTTATCCATGTAAAGCTCAGCCATAATGACGCCTGGGTCGGAAAGAAGGTTAAGGATACGCAGCTGCCCCATGGGACGGTCATAGCTGTGGTGCAGCGCGGGAAGGATACCATCGTTCCGCGTGGAGACGTGGTGCTTCAGGCCGGCGACCGGCTGGTGATAGGGGCGGAAACGCTGAAGGATGTTGCGCCCGTCAATATCAGGGAGATCAGGCTGGGTCACGGCCATGAATGGGAAGGCATTGCCATAAGAGATCTGGATATATCACGGCAGACCTTTATTATCATGGTACGCCGCAGCGGACGCACCATAATGCCGAAGGGCGAACTGGTCCTCAGAGCAGGGGATGAAGTGGTGCTTTATAACCAGGTGAAGGAGTGACTTGCGGCCGGTCCCCGGAGGAGTGGAAATGAAACAGCGATTTGAGATAATACTTGCATCGGCATCGCCCAGACGCCGGGAGCTGCTGACGCAGGCGGGGCTTGAATTCCGGGTGATGACTGCCGATACGGACGAAACAACAGCTGAAACGGAGCCTGCAAAGGTGGTGGAGGAGCTGTCGCTGAGAAAGGCAATGGGAGTATACAGGGCTCTGAAGGAGCAGGGTATGCCGGATGCGGCAGGAGCAGGCTGCGGAAAAGGACTGGTAATAGTTGCGGCGGATACAGTGGTGTCCGTTGACGGAATGATACTCGGAAAGCCGGAGAATACACGGAGAGCTGTGGAAATGCTGGGCTCACTTTCCGGCAGGACCCATTCCGTATATACCGGCGTGACGCTGGTTTATGTGGATAAGAATGAAGAAAAAACAGGAAGAACTGTTACATTTTCCGAATGCACAAAGGTGACATTTTATCAGCTCTCCAATGAGGAGATCGAGGAGTATGTCGCCACCGGTGAACCCATGGATAAAGCGGGAGCCTACGGGATCCAGGGGCTGGGAGTTGAACTGGTCGAAAAGATAGACGGTGATTACAATAATGTGGTAGGACTTCCGCTGGCGAGAGTCCTGAGAGAGATGAAAAAACTTTAATTGACTGCCGGGTGATCCCCGGTATGTCAGGAGGACGGAGTTGAAAGACGGGAACCCGATGATCATGAATAAGAAAAGGAAGGTTCATCTGAATTCTTCCAGGCTTATTCCGTTTAGCTTTCTTGCAGCCATAGTTGTGGGAGGGCTTCTTCTTATGCTGCCAATATCCAAAGCGGGAGAGGGAAGCGCGGATTTTACAACTGCCTTCTTTACTTCAACCACATCCGTATGTGTGACGGGGCTGGTGGTTGTGGACACATTTGCCTACTGGACTCTTTTCGGCAAGATCGTTATCCTGATCCTGATACAGATAGGCGG
>ONWK01000377.1 GCA_900321505.1 uncultured Eubacteriales bacterium | reverse complement strand
GATATCCCCGTACCGGTACATTTTACGTAGGCTTCCTTTCTTGTCCAGAGTCTGGTGAAGTATCTCTCCGGATCCTCTGCCGCCTTCATTGCTGCGCGCTCCTCATCGTTAAAGACATGCTCCGCCACGCCATGTCCCGGATCCTGCTTTGTTTCTACATCTATTCCCACCTGAGTGTCTGAAACCGCCAGAGCCACATACTCACCGGCATGAGAGAGGTTGAATTGTACCGGTTCAAACTGAGACAACGCCTCAATACGCTCTTCATTCTTTCCCTCTATCTGTTCCTCAATCCGTCCCGTAAACTGTCTGGCAGTCAACTCATCTGACCGCCCTGTAAGCTGTCCGTCAATCAACCCGGCCGACCGCCCCTCGCCCTGCAGCCTCCTGCCCGTCAGATAGGGCTTCTCGTGCCTGTTAAAGGCGATTTCCAGCTCTTTCAGCTCTATACCCGTGGTATCGAGCATTGCATGCCTTAAAAGCAGTCCTGCGGCCAGAGAGAGGAGCTTTCCGCTGCGAGGGATCATGCGGGTGTATTTCTCCACGCGCCAAAAAGGGAGCACGCTTAGTGCACGCTCCCTCTTTGTGTCAAGCTCTGTTTCATTGATCCTGTAGAAATATATCTTCAGCATTATTGCACCTGCTGTATGCCTACCTTGCCCTCTGATCCAGTCTCGACAGTACCTCAAGCAGTACGCTTACTTCCTTCTCCTTTGCGATATCGAAGTACATCTTGAACTTGCTTGCCTGTCTTACATCGTCATTGATGGAGATCTTGATCAGCAGGTTACGCGCGGTCTGCATGTTCTTTACAACCAGCTCGTAATTCTTGATCAGGCTCTCGTCGTAATTGAGATATCCATTTGCCATAAGATACTTGATACGCTCGAGCATCAGCACCTTGTGGTCGTACATTACGTGCAGCGCGCGGATATCGTAATCCGGCTCCTCCTGCTCCATCTGCATCATGATGCGCTTGTAAACCCGCTCGTATACGTCAACGCCGAAGGTTGTGTCGCTGAAGCGGTTTCTCATCATACGGAAATGGTTCTTTGTATCCTCAGAATTCAGGTACTCGCGGAGGGTATCACGGATAAGCGTGGTGTCCACATCATAGTACTTGGTATCGGTATTCTTCAGGATCACGAAAAGTCCGCGGGTTCCCTTGTAATCATCCTTGAACATATGATCATCGGCTGCCGCGATGTCCTCGTAGCCCCTCTGAACGTCCTTGAAGGATACGGTGTTCAGTGAGTAATGATCCTTGAAGGTGAAGTCGCCTACATGGAACACTTCCTTCTCCATGTCATAGCCGTAGATGAAGAGCTCGTGAGGGAATTTGTAATCAACCTCAACATCGCTGTCGGAGAGGATCTTAGCCTCGTCAAATACACCGTATACATAACCGTTCAGGTTGATGGTCTTGATGATGAAATCGATGATATTTCCGCAATAGCTCTCGATCTGTTCCTTGGTGAGCAGTGAGGTGATAAGATACGGGCATTCCTTGAGAGAACTGCTGCCCGGCATGATATCTGCCAGAAGCATCTCATCTCCCGTGAAGATCTCCTGAATGTTGTAGCATCTCAGCTGGATATAGTTGCTGAAGATCCAGCGCTTTGCATTCTCATCATCCGAAAGAATGGAAAAGAGTGTGGCATGCCACTGCCAGGATGTAATAAGCGGCTTTGTTACCGAAAGAATCTTCTTGTTTTCCATAGTTATTATCCCCCTCTTCCTAATCTTCCATCTTCTTAGCTATAAGAGCTGCCAGATCCCCAAAACAGCTGTAACCATCCAATGCAAGCTCATAGTCCGAAAAGCTGACTTCAAACTTCTCTTCCGCAGCTACGATAAGGCGGATGATGGAAATGGAATTAACCCCGTATTCAGCAACACAATCTTTAGCAAGATCCACATCCTCAAGCTCAGGCATGACTTCCCCGATCAGCTCTATAAGCCCCTGGTCTATCTTACTTCTATCCATGATATTAATGCTCCCTTCTCCTTGTCCTCGAAAGACAGATAATCATAGCAATATTTTACTAAAAGAAGCCGTTAAAATCAACAAAAAAATGAGACAGCTCCCGAAGGAACTGTCTCATGTGTAAGCGCTTTATTAACCCTCTGTGAAACGGATGGGGTTGAGCTTGAGGCCGGGGCCCATGGTTGAAGAGATGGTAACACTCTTCAGATACTGACCCTTTGCAGCTGACGGTCTTGCCTTAACTACAGCATACATAAGCGCTCTGTAGTTGTCAGCGATGTCTGACTCGCTGAAGGAAGCCTTGCCTACGGGTACATGGATGATATTTGCCTTGTCAAGACGATACTCGATCTTACCTGCCTTAACCTCTTCGATAGCCTTTACAACGTCCATTGTAACAGTACCTGCCTTGGGGTTCGGCATAAGGCCCTTGGGTCCGAGTACACGTCCGAGACGTCCTACAACACCCATCATATCGGGAGTAGCGATAACTACATCGAAATCAAGCCAGCCTTCGTTCTGGATCTTCGGAACCAGCTCATCGCCGCCTGCGTAGTCAGCGCCTGCTGCCAGTGCCTGGTCGATCTTGTCGCCCTTTGCAAATACAAGAACCTTAACGGTCTTACCTGTTCCGTGGGGAAGTACTACCGCGCCACGTACCTGCTGATCTGCGTGACGTCCGTCTACGCCCAGCTTCAGGTGTGCTTCGATGGTCTCATCGAACTTTGCGTTTGCAGTCTTCTTCAGAACGGAAATAGCCTCTTCCAGGTCATAGAGCTTGTTCTTCTCGACCTGCTTTGCGTTCTCTAAATATCTCTTTCCTCTTTTCATGGTTCTCCTCCTGTGGTACTATCGGAAGCTTCTCATCTTCCTTCCACCAAATATTATTGATTAATCTACGACTTCTACGCCCATGGAGCGTGCTGTACCTGCGATCATGGATGCTGCCGCCTCGATCGATGCAGCATTCAGGTCAGGCATCTTTGTTTCGGCGATCTCACGGATCTGAGCCTTAGTGATCTTAGCCACTTTCTTCTTGTTCGGTTCGCCGGAACCGCTCTGGATCTTGCAGGCCTTCTTGATGAGGACTGCAGCCGGAGGAGTCTTTGTAATGAAGCTGAAACTTCTGTCTGCGTAAACCGTGATAACTACCGGGATAACGAGATCACCCTTGTCAGCGGTTCTTGCGTTGAACTGCTTGGTGAACTCCACGATGTTAACACCATGCTGACCCAGTGCAGGACCAACCGGGGGTGCCGGAGTTGCCTTGCCCGCAGGGATCTGTAATTTGATGTAGCCTGTTACT